>JAESRM010000106.1 GCA_016764635.1 Planctomycetota bacterium | reverse complement strand
GCGCGCCACGCCGTCAAAAAGCATACAGAAACTCGGGAATGGGGCAGGGGATATTGGCCGACCAAAACCGAAAAATCTTAGAAGTACGGAATTTTTTCGGACAAACAGGCCCTAGGCGCCGATAAAAGCGGGTGGTGGGATATCCTGCCAAGCCCCAAAAACTGCAATTTCCTTGGACATGACCCGTTTCCTTGTCACCGGCGGAGCCGGCTTCATCGGTTCTCACCTCACAACCGCACTCGTGGAGAGGGGAGATGACGTACGAATCCTGGACAACCTGTCGTCCGGCGATTTACACAATCTAGCGCACTTGGAGGTGGGAGCCATCGGTAGCGGCGCCCGTGTTGAGTTTCTCCAAGGGGACGTGTCGGTAGCGGAGCATTGCACCCAGGCCATGCAGGGGATCACGGGTGTGCTGCACGAAGCGGCGCAGGTTTCGGTGCCCGAAAGCGTCGCGGACCCCAATCGCAGTTACGAGGTGAACGTGACCGGCACCTTGAACTTGCTCGAGGCCGCGCGAGACGCTGGAACGAAACGTTTCCTGATGGCTGCATCCGCTGCCGCATATGGCGACAACCCGACGTTGCCTAAAGTCGAAACGATGATCCCTGAGCCTTGTTCGCCCTATGCTTCCGGGAAGGTTGCGGGTGAACACCTCTTGAAGGTTTGGGGCATGTGCTACGGCATGAAGACTGTGGCCTTGCGCTACTTCAATGTCTTTGGTCCTAGGCAAGCGGACAACAGTCCGTACWCCGGCGTCATCGCAATTTTTGCGCGCGCTCTTTTGGAAGGCCGAGCTCCGACCATTTACGGCGATGGAGGTCAGACCCGGGACTTCACTTGTATCGACAACGTCGTCTCTGCAAACCTGCTCGCGTTGGAAGCCGACTTGGAACCTGGCGCCGTCATTAACGTGGGCGGCGGGGAGAAAATTTCATTGAACGACCTCTACAACGTGATGGCCAAGCACGTGGGCGTGGACCTCAAACCCACCTACGAAGCAACCCGCGAAGGCGATGTGCGACACAGTTTGGCGGATATCACCCGTGCTAAGGATTGGTTGGGCTATCAGCCCCATTCCGATTGGCAGGCCGTGTTGCGCGAAACTTTGGACTGGTACGCGGAGCGTATTGGCACGTAAGTAGGGGGGTGGCAGACCGCCCCAACGCAGCGCGGTTCCCCGGGGGCCCCATAAAACCGCCCGCTAACCAACTGAGCTAACCGGGGATACGGTGACGTAGCAAAGATCCCCGGTTWNCTCMRTYSYWRCACGCGAATACTGCTCGAACCAATGGCGCAAATTTCGGGCTCACACCATTAGTGGCCTTGCGCTTGTTTGAGCAAGGTGTCGATCTTGGTTTCGAAGGCTTGGCGCAGCTTGGAGTGTGCTAAGCCTGTCGCCGGTCCGGCAAATCCGGTGTAGACGGCCTGGACCTTGTCCTGGTGGTCGATGAAGAGAGTTGTGGGGTAGGCCAGAACCGTATCGAGTGCGGGGAAGTGCTTGGCCGCTTCTTTCTTGTCGCTAGTACCCGCGATCAGGATGGGGAACTTGGCTTTGTGGTGTTTGATGTAGTTGTTGACCGTGCGAGCGTTGCGTTCGAAGTCGTCACCGAGCTCGAATGCTAAGCCCAGGATAGAGAGCCCTTGCTTGCGGTACTTCTTGTCCAGCGCGACCATGTATTCCGTCTGGTCGTTGCAGTTGGGACACCAGGTGCCGAGCAGGACAATGAGCCGCGCTTTACCCGCGAATTCGGGGTCGTCGAGCCTGCGCGGGGTCCCCGTCGGATCTGGAAAGGAGAGCTTGGAGAGATCCACGCCGTCCACGTACTTGGATAGATTGAAGGGATCCGGCAGGGCGACGTCCTTGTCGGGTGCGGCGGTCCAGGTTTCATGCCAAGAATCCCTGGACCAGAAATCTCCTTTCAGACTGCCGTCGTCTTGCATGCGAGCCTTGAACAGAAATGCGTGGGCGCCGTCGAAGCAGGAGAGAGTCAGCGATACACCGTCGAATATGCCTTCTAGGTAGCGGTAGTCCCCCAGAGTTGTGAGGAATGTGCCACTCACTTTATTGGGCCTAAAAGCCAAATTGAAGATGGCTACAGCGTGGTGTTTGTCTTCTGAGAATTGAACCCGATAGCGTGGGCGGAGAAATTGCTGATTTCCATTGAGCTCGCTCGGGTAGCGCGCCGCAGATCCCAAACGCGCATGAAAAGGGAGTCGGCTCTCTTTGTCGGGGCCGTGATAGCGGATCCACTCGCCTTCTAAGGTTTTGTGGTCCGGGGACAGGGTGGCCTCTATGTAAGAGTCGTACGGGTCGAAGCGCAGGGTCATCACGGACCCTTGCAAAGAGACCGAACCGATGGAAACCCGCTCCGCTCCGTTGTGCAGCCAGCCCTGCCAGGATTTTTCGTCCAGGCTTCGTTGCAACTCTAAGCCGAATGCGATGTCTCCGCCGGGGCTGTCCAGCCAGGCGCGATAGTTGGGGGTGGACTTATCCAAGCCGCACGGGGGGGCCATATGTAGGGGCATGAAAGGAAGCGAGCAGAGTAGGAGTGAAAGCCACATGGGAGCATCGATCGGGTTGAGGGGGCTAGTTAGCCTATTGGATCACACATACAGAGGTTGTGGGTCCGTCCATCTTGCGACCTACATGCCCTGGGGGAGTTTGTTCGAGGGTGTTTTGCCGGGGCCTCTTGGCTGGAAACGTGGGCTTGCTAGAATCTCGCCCAGCCATGGATAAGAACACGACACAAAGCCTTCAGATCCCGAAGAGCATGGGCGGCATGCGGTTTGACCAGGCGCTGGCCCAACTGCTGCCCGAGCGCTCCAAGTCCCAGCTCCAGAAGCTGGTGCGCAAAGGAAGCATCAAACTGAACGGGCGCAAGGTGCTGCGGTCGAATTTGAAGCTGCAAGGCGGCGAAACGATGACGTATTGCTTGGACGGTGGCCTTCCGAGCGAACAGGTGGCCCTGAAGCTGACGTATCTACATGTGGACGAAGAATTCGCCGTGGTGGACAAGCCTCCGGGAATGATCACGCACCCGGTCGAACGCCATACGGGCGATAGCGTGGCTGAGAACCTAGTCGAGCGCTTTGGACCCCTGCCGGGTCGTGATGACGCGTACAGGCCGGGGATCGTGCATCGCTTGGATCGGGAGACCAGCGGCGTCATGGTCGTGGCCCTCACAGAGCGAGCTCTGGATCACTTGCAGGATCAGTTCCGCAATCGAACCGTGCGCAAGAGCTACATGGCCCTGGTGCATGGCATACCCGACGAGCGAGAGTTCACGGTCGACGCTCCGCTGGGCACCGTAGCAGGCCAGCGCGACCTCCAGGGCATCATGCAGGGCGGCCGCGAAGCCCACACGGACTTCACCGTGCAGCGCAGTTGGCGCGACTTCTCCCTGGTGCAATGCCGCCCGACCACGGGCCGTCGTCATCAACTGCGCGTTCACCTTTGGTCCCGCGGATATGCGATCGCCGGAGATAAACTGTACCGGCCCGAGGACAAGAACGATCGCGCAAAGGCCTTGCGCTGCCATGCCCTGCACTGCAACTCCCTCGGCTTCCAGGATCCGACGACCGGCGAAGAACGTACCTTTGAGGCCGCGCTCCCCGAAGGTTTCGAGCAGTTCATGCTGGGCCTATAACCCTGGCCACCACGGATTGCCAGGTCGCTAGGCTGTTTGCAGCAACCACGCGGTCCGGTAGTTCGCAACGTTGAGGTAGAGCCACTATGCAGAGAACCTGGCGCCTTGCCAGGCGATCTGTGACGASSMSCTTGAANTNNAYCNKCWSRYSMKCAANNKYCTGTNWASSGRRGKAYGMWSMWGYACWKKSCAAAGCTGGTCTGCCCGTTGCCGGTACTGAACCCGATGTTTCCAGGTGAACCTGCGGTTGCAGATTCAGCCGCATCCTGGGGTCCCGACCAGGAACCATGCGAGTGCGCCGCTCTCTTGCGAAGGCTGATCAAGGCAGGCAGGCTGGCTTGGAATGGACTGACTTCGAGATCGAAGGAGAGGCTGCTTAGCTCGGTGATGGTCTGATTGACCCCGTAGTTCTCCAGGATCCAGTAGACGTTTTGGGTATTGCCACCAGGGACGGTGTTCGGGACTTGGTTGAGGCGTGTGACCCAGACGTCACCGATTGGGGTTGTGCCTCCGAACGGAAACTCGAGGGTCAGGCCGGTATTGCCAAAGGCGTAAGTGCCCCCGAAAACGATGCTCTGCCGGGAACTGACTCCGCCACCCACGGGGGCGCTCGAAGCCAGTCGGGTCGTATTGCCGAGTAGGCGGGCGTGGTTGATTCCAACTCGATCGGTCGCGAGGCCGGAATCCCTGTTGAACTGCCAATACCCGAGCAGGTTAGAATCGCTTTGGGGGTCGCTCGTCAGGTGCATGATTCCACGAATCTCTTGGAGAGTGAGCGTGCGGTCATAGACCGAGACCTCATCCATTTCGCCCTTGAAGCGGCGACCGCCCCAGGGTTCGTCGGCACCGAAAACGAGGGGACTGTCAAAGGTGTAGGGCGCAGCGGCGGCGCCGTTGGTGGCTTCGATACCGTTGAGGAAGAGGCTGGTTTGCGTGGGACCGACCGCCATGGCCACGTGAACCCATGTATCGTCGGGCACTACCAATCCGCTGTTCCAACCCCATTGGCTGTTGTTCCAGTGGAACCCTAGCTGGTTGCCATTCTGGAAGTTCAATCCCGCGGCCGAACTCCCGCGAGCGAAAACAATGCCCGAATAGGAGGCTTGGTCACCGTCGCGTTTGATCCAAGCGCAGACCGAGTAGGAGTTCGTGGTGATGCCCAGGGGGTAGCTGGTTTTTACGAAATCCTGGCTGGCGCCGCCGAGCACAATAGAGTTGCCAGGAGTTGTTTCTGGCGCGCACTCGTCAACGATAGTTACATCCACTGACTTGCTGTCCACCTGCGTACCTTGGGTGACGGTCAACGTGGCGGTATACGTACCGATGCTCGGGAACGTGGCTTGAACTTCGCGCTCGGTCAGGCTCGAAGTCCAGTTGGCGCCGGGGATAGACCAGCTATAGGTGGCAGCGCCGCTGGCGATGGAGTAACTGTCGAACTCGACCGTGTCCCGTAGGCAGGCCTGGGTCTTGCCGCTAACAAAGGGTTGAGCCATCAAGGTCCAATCCGACTCGTAGAACTCGATTTCCCATGCACCCCGGTTGCCGCCCCAGCGAAGTTTTTCGTCCCGGTAGAAGGGCAGCAGTTTGATGGGGTTGGCACTCGCCGGCAATCCTGCCGAGT
>JAESRM010000105.1 GCA_016764635.1 Planctomycetota bacterium | reverse complement strand
GAGCGGAGACAACTACTTCACCGATGCCAACGAGCGCGGCCGCGCGAGCGAGCTGGTCATTCAGAACATGTTCTGGGGCCGCTTGGTTGACGTTTTCGCCTGGAACGCGACCGGCGAGCGCATCTTGCTGCATTCGGACATGGTGATCGGCAAGGGCGTGCAAACCGATGGTTTCGACTATGACCTGAGCACCAACCCGGTGACCTCCGTTCAAGAGCTCACCATCCTCCGGGATGCCACCGACCTGAGCGTCGCTGGCGGATTTGAGCAGTTTGAGTCCCTGCTCCGCAGGACGCAAACCACGTTGGACCCGGTGGATCAGCAGGGACCCTCGGGTTCTTCAGGGGGCTCCGCTGGCCTGTACACCATGGTTCCTAGGAACGCGGCCCTGGTCATCGTGTTCAACGACCTGTTGGATCCCGCCACTATCGACGCCGATACGATTCGCGTGCTGACAGGAATCAACCTGTCGACCCCGTACGAATTGCGTGTGGTTGCCGATACGAACTTTGGAGACGTGGCCGACCTAGATGGTCAATCCGGCTTGGAGTTCTACACCACCCGCGTGATCCTGGACCCGACCATCTCGGTCATCGAGTCCTTTGACTTCTCTCCCCCGGTCCCGGTCAACTCCCAGGGCTATCCCGCCAGCACCACGGTCATCCTCGCGAACCTCTTGATTCGCATCCCGACCGTTGAGAGCAACATTCTCGGCCAGTTCAAGGTTCTCGAGAACCCGACCGGACACGGCCTTGATGTGATTCGCAACGGCGCTTGGGACCCCAATGGCACCCAGGACGTGTTCCGGGCCATGCGCTCCGGTGGTGCGACCAACGTGACAGGGGACGCCTTCAACGGTTTCCTTTTGGACAATCAGTCCCCCGAGGTCGTGGGTTCCAGCGCTGTCGTCATCATCGATCCGCCGGTCCAGGACGGCACGCGCCCCAACGAATTTGTTCTTCCTAAGGTTCGTTTCGATTCCAACCTGTGCGCCAGSCTTCCCCAGGAAGGCGACGTGATCGCCCAGGTTTCCGAAGGCATCTTCGCAGATGTTCTCAGCGCCCAGGTGCTGAACGGAAGGGAAATCGTCAACTTGCGCGTGCGCTTGCGTCAGTTCCCTTTGGCGTGGACTGGCCCCGAGCAGTGGGTGCTTGAGGCCCAGGGCGTGGCTGAATTCCAGTCCGCTTTCGATCCGATCGCCGATGCGGGCCGCGTTGGGTGCTTCGTGCACATCAACCCCCTGCCCTCGGGCTACCCGGACAACCCCACCTTTGGTGTGCACCCGGACAGTACCTTCCAATTGCGCTTCTCGGAGCCCATGGACCGCGCTTCGGTTACGGCCTTCGACTCCATGTTGTTGACCCGTGAAGAGTTGAACCCGGACAACGACCCGCCCCTTTCCACCAGCTCGTTCGTGGTGGGAGAGGTGAGCTTGGCTCCCGACCTTCAGCGTTTCACCTACAACCCGAACTTCCCCTTGAACCACGAGTTGGGCACCCAGGAAGAGTACTACCTGAGCATGCTCATCGGTAATCTGGGCGCGACGGACCTGGCAGGCAACGGACTGGGCAGCAACTTCCCGGCCATTCCCTTCCAGATGGATGCGCTTCAGCCTTCGACCCGCAACGGTGGTCGCGTCAGCCGATTCTCCGGTTTGGACGAGGAGCCCGAAGCTCCCGGCATGATCCCCTCCGACTATGGCGTCATGCCTGAGTGGGGTGGTCAGCACCTGTTCGACCTTGCGGCTGAAAAAATCCGCCCCCGTCCCGTGACCCGCTTCACCGCGGTCGCAGACCGGACCCAGGCCGTTCCGGCCATGATGGTTCCGTTCTCCGTGGGTATTCAAACGCCCCTTTCGAACTTGGGTTCCAAGTTGCAAGCGATCTACCGCTACGTTGACGTGGGTTGGACCTTGGAAGATGCWGCAACGGCCAACTTGGACGTGACCGGCATCGCCTGGGCCCCTGTTGATGGTCTTGTGACCTTCGACTCCTACTCGGCCTTCGAAGTGCGCATGAACCACAGTCGTTACGCTCCGGACGAGTTCATCGACCCCGCAACCCTGTGGCCCAAGTGGCCGAACTCCGGCCTGCTCGCTTCGTACAACAGCAACTTCTTGAATGGTGTAGACGATCCCCAGCGGGTCATGCACCCCAAGGAATTGGGCTACCAAGTGGATCCGGGAACCGTGTTCACCGTGGGTGGGGGAACGACCAAGTTCGTGCCTTACCCGATGAACCGCAACCTGCAGAGCCCCAACGACGAGTTGACCTACACCTGGCGTGACACCTCCCTGCTCCACAGGGGCGGTACCCAGAGTGGTGGAGCTCCGCCCGACCAGCAGATGCTGGCCTTGGGTCTGGACCCCGACACGGACATCTACCGTGCCGGTAGCATCCGCACCATCGGTTTGCCCCTCTTGGTTGAGTTCCGTTGTTACCCCGATGCATCCGCTTCCGGCTTGAATGGTTTCGACATCAACCTGGCGGCCAACTCATCCTCCAAGCCGTACATGCGGGCCTTCTCTTCGGGTGGAATCAACGCCTCCGGCAACGCCGTGATCATCGATCCCGACTCAGCCAGCTCGGCATCTGGAGGATTCAACCCCGGTTTGAACAACGCTCCGACCTATGGCCGTGACAACTCCTTCTATCTAGGAGCTATCGACTTGGTTGTGCGCGTGAGCCGCAGCTTCTCCCTCTGGTTCCCCGCTGACGACCCCAGCAACCAGG
The DNA here is from genome assembly GCA_016764635.1 of Planctomycetota bacterium. Taxonomy (GTDB): domain Bacteria; phylum Planctomycetota; class UBA1135; order UBA1135; genus NORP259. The sequence goes on along the minus strand of JAESRM010000105.1, from coordinate 2,539 downwards.
GCAGCCAGCTCGTGGGTGCCCAGTACAGCCCGGCCGTCATGGAGCCGCGCCTCGTGGACCAGCCCCCGGGCACGACCATCGAGGTCGATTACCGCGGAGCTTCCAACATCACCTTGCACACCAACCCCGCTGGTAACCTGCTCGACGAGCAGGGTGTAGATATCCTGCACTTTGCCAGGGTCGATGCGAGCAAGTTGGATATCTATGGTGACCACTACGCCACCTTTGATCGTCACAACGCGGCTTTGGCCAACTCAAGGATTTGGGACATGTCTGGCAACAACCGTCTTCAGGACGAGGCTTGGCACTCAGACATTTCGGAGATCAATGGTGCCCGGTTCTACCAGGTGCGTTTGACCTTCCGTTCCAACATCCAATCCCTGGAAAGCCCCACCCTTTCGGCTCTCGCCGTGGCGTGGAGGCAATAATCTAGGACACTCCGCCGGGATTCCGGGCCCCGTTTGGGGTCCGGATCGGTACTCTTGCTCCCCCAGTGGGGCAGGGGTCGGCGTTCAGAACAACCCCCCCCCAATCAAACCAACAACCTAACTATCTTATGCGTCTGATGAAGCATGCACAGTCCCCGAAGTCTTGGGTCCTGGCCCTGGCCCTGGGTCTTACGGCCGGATGTTCCTCCAGTGGATCTGGCGGCTCGAGTTCAAACTCAAGCGCCGACCTCACGATCAATTCCATCTCGGTGGTGGGGGGCTCAACCTGGAAAATCAACCGTCCTATCGACGTGTCGTTTGACCAGGATATCGACTTCGGAACGGTCAACCTGAACACTTTCCAGGTCGTGGATCCCACCGGAGTTTCGGCTTCTGGCGTTTTTCTGCAGCCCTTGGACTTGCTGGGCAACGTGTTGACCAATGTGATCCGGTTCCAGCCGACCTGTCCGACAGAAGATGACTTCTCGGACGCAGGATTCCAAATCAACACCAGCTATCGCTTGGTGATCGCGGGTGTGAATGACACGCCTGGCGGAATCACCATCCGTAGTACGGGTGGTGACTACCTCGGCATCGGCGCTTTTGYGAACTTCGTCACGCCGAACTCGACCTTGCCGGAAACCTTGTTCCTGGACACGGTCCCTGGTCCGCCCTCGGTTCGTGTGCGCGGATTGGGAAGCGTGCCGGCCAACAGCCTGGACGCCACCTACCTCGAAGTGGGTGGGGACGCGGACAACCCGCTCTACTTCACGTCCAATGGACTGGGCGCGTTTGAGATTCCGCTCAACATGTACAGCGATGCGGATACCCAGGTCGTGCTCATGCTCTACTTGAACCAGCCGGTGCTGGCCAACAGTGCGAACATCAACTCGAACCAAATTTCGTTTGAGTATGAGTCTTCGCCCGGTGTGTGGGACGACTTGCCCACGGAAGTGGTGCTCGAGCAGAACTGCGTTCTGTCCGGTTCCATCCTGCGTGTGACCCCCTTGGGACTTTTGCCCCAGGGTTCCAACATCCGCGTTGCCATGCGCCAGGGCTTTGTTGACCTGACCGGCGACCCGACCCCCCAGGACAACACGAACTTCGCCGTGAYGGCCTCCGAGACGATCCTCGTAGGYGGAAACCCGGGAGCGGGTTCCGATGAGGTTCTMGAAGACTTCGTACTGGGCGGCGCGCTCGCCGGTTCCCTCGAGGACACCGACACTCCCCTAGGTAGCCCCCGTGCGCTTTGGGGCGAGTCCGGCAAGCTGGAAGCTTCCTTCGAATTCGGCGGCACAGGTGGACCCGGTGGCGACTTCGATTACCACGTGGCTCCTGGTCAAACGATCTCGATCAACACGACTACCGCAACCATCACTGGTGGACCCGGTGGAGCCCCTACCTCCTCCCAGACGATCATTGGCGGAGTGATGGACGTGCGCAACTTGGTTGTGCCGGCTGGCTCGCGCTTGATCTTCGTCGGTCCGAACCCGGTCACCATTTTGGCTTCCGGAACCGTGACCATCGAAGGTGAAATCTCCGTTCGCGGTGGAAACAACGACGGCGTCGGAACATTGAACACCACCTTCCAGCCCGAGTCCGGTTCCGCCGGCAACGCGGGTGGCGGAAAGGGTGGAACCGGTTCCTTCCTGACATCTTCTTCCACCCCTAGGGGCGGAACGGGCAGCGGTGCTTTCGCCGTCGCCGGCGGCGGTGGCCAAGGTGGCGAGACCACCTTCACGACCTCCAGTAACAAAGACGTTCGTCGTGGTGCCGGCGGCGGTGGCGGAGGCTTCGGTCCCGACATCTTCTACGACCATGACAACGATCCCATGACGATCGATCGTCACTGCCAGACCCTGATCGGTATGGACGGTGAGGATGGCTTCGGCGGAGCTGCACAGGGAACCGGCGCCGTGAGTGGCACGATTCGCGCCCAAGGCGGCTTCCTGGGTCCCGATCCGTTTGACGACGATCGTGAGGACAACAACTTCTTCGGTTCGTTGATCWCCTCTTCGGGTSWRCTGATCGARGGTGAGCTGGACCAGRTTTGGGCCGGWTCAGGTGGCGGAGGTGGCGGTGATGCTGCCCAGGTCACCGGCTCAGGTTTC
>JAESRM010000211.1 GCA_016764635.1 Planctomycetota bacterium | reverse complement strand
GGCGAGCTTGCCATCGGGCATACGAACAACCCAATTCAGCCACTTCTGCGTGCCATCCTGCGATTGCCGGGATTCCAAAAACGCAAACCTGCGTGCCAGCCACTGTTCCGAGACAGGAGGCTCATTCTCAAACTCATAAATCGCCGGATCGCTCAGCACACGAAACATCTCAGGAGCGTGGGAAACGTCCTGGGGTTCCAAAATACAGTTCGAAATTTTGAGAGTATTCATAGCCATTGACCCAATTGCACTGCTCAGCAACAAATCCAATCTAATCGCGAATCGAACCCTGCGCCAGAACGATCACACCAAGCGGGACATGAAGGCGCTATTCGGATCTTCGATGTAGTCACCAAAGGGCCCGCACTCGGAAAAACCAAACTTGGCATAGAGGCCGCGCGCCGGTTCAAAGAAATCCATCGATCCGGTCTCCAAGCTAACGCGAGCAAACCCGCGCTCCTTCGCCACCGAAAGAATGTGCTTCAACAGCTCCGAAGCCACCCCCTTCCCCCGTCCAGCCTCCCCCGTACGCATAGATTTGATCTCGGCAAGATCTGGAGCCAATTCCATCAAAGCCCCACAGCCAACCACCGCCCCCTGCTGCCACGCCGACCAAAAAGTCACCTCGGGCTTCCGCAGCGACTCCAGGTCCAAAGCATGCTTACTCTCCGGCGGCGAGATCGATTTCATCTCCTCCACATGCGCCTCCAAAAACTCCGCAATCTCTTTGCCCAGAAGGTCATCCAGTTTGATTTCCATGGGGAGCAGTCTAACTCAGTTGGCAACAACTTGCCGTCCCAACTCGACCGGGAGCCGCTGCGTGCCGAGCTCGAGACTGACAAAGCCGAATCCGGTTTCGTTTCGTCCACTTCGGGGTCGTCGCGCGTTGGCAGTCCGGAAAAAGTCCCGGCGTCTAAACGGAGTGCCGCTGGAACCACTTAAGTCCACCTGGCAATTCATCCGCGGCAAACTCTAAGTGCACGATACGGCGATTGACGGGCTCCGTGGCCCTTGAAGAGGCATGCAGCAACAACGGCCGCATGATAAGTCCTCCTAAAGGAGGCACGATGCAATCCGCAGGAAGCTCCCCTCGTTGTCGCTCCTGCACGGCCTCCGCACCGAGAATACCCCCAAGATGACTGCCGGGAATGACCCGCAATGCGCCGTTGGTCGCGGTCGAACCATCCAGGTCAATACGCAGGGTCAACATGGATTCGAGCACTTCCGCAGGAGGCCGAACATGCGCAATGCCCCCCTTTTTAGACCAAGCATCAAACCCCAACACCTCGCGCCGCTCCCGAACCGGAACCATGACGTCTTGATGCCAGGGGACCAGCCAATTGGAAGCAGAGGTCTTATCAAAAAGAACCGCCTTCACCGCAAAAGCCCCATCCCCCAACACCGCCCGCACAACAGCCACCACACCAGCAGCCTCAACCGCCCTCCGAACCACTTCAAATTCAAGCCCATCACGCCGGCCCGCCACCCCAGGGTCAGAGTCAAAAAGCCCCACCAATTCCCCACGCAAGTCACCCGACACAAGATCAGGAACCAAGTCAAAGCCATCCCGCTCAAGAGTTTGTGTGCCTAGATATTCCATCCCAATTGGTGGCCCCTCATGACCCAGAAGTGCCCGAACCATCGCGCCCCATCGCGCCCCACAAGGGCGTTCTGCCTGGCCCCCATGCCTTTGATCATCTTAATCAACATCGGCTTCTGCATGCTGGCTTCATACCAATATGCCCCCCAAGCCAACGCCCAAACAAAGCCGATCATGCCAATAGGTATGAGGATGATGAGCCATCCCGAACTCTCTCCACCGTTCCACCCTAAGGCAGTGGGTACAGAGAGAAACCCCGTCAACCCAACCAAACCACACCATACGCTGACGAAGGCGATAGCCAATGGGTGGAGTCCCATCCGAATAGCCACCTTCACTCCGTCAACTCCTGGTAGGTATTTGCCCTGGATGATGGGCAAAAATGAATTCTGACAACCAATGATGCGCGTGATCCTAAACCCATCGCGAGAAGTCTCGCCTTGAAAGAGGCCGCGGCCAGATGACCAACAGAAATATCTCCTAGGCTCGATCATTTCGTCAAACGCCGCCACGATCGCCTCAAGCGGCATGTTGGTCTCGATCTCAAATGTGTCAGATGGCAAAAATTTCATTTCACTCCTCAAAACGGTGAAGTCGATCGAAATGAGCTATCCATGGCGAAGCGCGTACCTCGTTGAGCAGCTTGACAATAGCAAACTATCACCAGAGCGAGGCGCGGCGGAGCCGGTGTTCATCTCTGTAATCATAGCCTTGCTAACGCTCGGGGCAATCAGGGGCGCTGGGGAGCGGATACCGACGGCACCTTGGCATTGGACACCTCGTCCCTTTGCCCCCTAGGGATTGCTTGACCATCAAGGGAGGCCTTCATGTGCCCAGAAACATAGAGGTTCGCCGATGACTCCAGCAACCCCACCGGAAAGCCAACGGCGCGCCCATCAACAATCAGCCCGGACGCAATCTCGGTACCGCAGTACCCCGGTCGCGTTTCCGCCCCGAGCATCCAACGACCATCCGGCCATGCATAAACACAGAGGTCAACAAGATCACCCCGGTCGAATGCGTAGACCCAACCCGAAGGCGATCCCGGCTGAGGTACCCACTCCGACAATTCGATCATCAAGTAATCAGATTGATCCGCCCCCTTCGAGGCCGGTGTAGATTGACACCCCACTGAAGCGAGGACTAGGAACATTGTTGCGAGTATCTTCATTTGTTCAGTTTGTCGAATAGATCGGGTGGCCCGCGCCGACTGCTGCATCTACAGGCTAGGCCGTTTGTAGTTCTAGAAGCCATTGGTCGAACCACTCCGTAGGCAGCGTTACGGTGCTAAAGTCGAGATGCCGAAGCTGCTTCAAAGTGTACGTATTGGCCAGGAAGAGGTCCCACTGGCAGTCGACATCGACCGCCACCTGAAGGGCCCTCTCCAAGGCTAAGCATGGCTCCGTGTCGAGGTGCTCCATGTGGAAGCGATCACACCAATGGGCGATTTCCTGATGAGTATGCGGAGATGAGGCCGGAGCAGCCCCCCAGTCAAGAACCGTGCGGACAGATTCTGTGGTCCATGGAAGGTCGATAAGCCGGCATGGCGTTTCGGACCTCGAACCGACGTAGCGATTCCGCCCAGCATCCGTTTCTTTTTCCGTTGTATGGCCAGGCCCGCCAAACAGCATATCGACAAATCCGCGCATTCGCATGCCCCACGGGATTCCGGGTACTGGCGTATCATGGTCATCCACGAGGTCCGGTCCGATGTAGACCTTGGCGGTGGAGGTGGCCCATGAATAGATCACGATACACCTGTCATCGGTCTCCACGGTCAATTCGCCAAATGCCTCCCCCTGCGCCTCGACTCGAAGCGTGGCGCCAGGCGGCACGGAGTACGGCATACCGTACGGCTCGAGAATCACCTCGAACGAGGCGTCGCGATCGTTTGTGAATTCGAATGTTGATTCGTGCATGGGACCTTCCTCCTCCGGCGGTTGGACTTATCAGCGGTCGGGCGTAGCCCGATCCGTGGCATCCTCGAGTTTGGCCGCGCTATCGCCACCCTCGAACTTGAGTTTGTGTCGTTCATGGACCTTTCGCATATATGGTGTAACTCGCCACCAGTGATCGTGGTCGTCTCGATCAAGGCAACTCCAATAACAAACGGAGTAGGCATGCAGGTCGATACGATCGTCTAGCAAATTTAGGACCTGGGACCACTGTGGAGATGAAGCGAGGTCGAGACTGGATTCATCGAAGCTCTGGATGATGGTTTCCATCAGAGTGAACAGTTCGTCATCACTCAGTTCTTCGTTCAAGTAAGCAGATAGGAACTCATCCAGCCTATTCGGATCAGCGACTTCGCACTCCCAATCTTGCATGTCGGGCGTGTTCACTAGCCCGAATCGCTTGGCTAACGAGTTGATTGCGTCACGCGTCGGGAAGCGCCGCAGATGTTCGGGAACACTCATGTTCGTCTATCAATTTTGGTAATCAGAGAGGGAGGCGATGCCGATGCCCGTTTGCATTGGCTTGCTAGACTCCATCTCCGGTACTTGCCCTTTGAAGTTGATCGGCGAAGCGGTCACCGCGCCACCACGGCCACAATTTCGTCGCCAGCAATAAAGGCAGTAGGACTAAGGGCCAAACCCACTATAGGGCTGAGATGTCCAGCACGTACCCTACGATCATGAGGGCCAACGCCATGCCGAGAATGAAACTCACTGCACATGCTTGGTTGATTGAGTGCTTGGGWRTTACGACCCAATCATCGCGAAGRATTTCCGGTAGTCTGTCCACAAGCCKACCGAGWTCAAGATCCAGTTTTTCGTCTTCRTTCATGATGGGYTCACSTAAYGGTTCCYCAGTGTAGCAGCCCATTCGGCATRCTGCTGGGAGYTATGAGGTGTRGGCAGGGRGCCAATGCTATGGGTGAGCGGGTTGCCCTTCCCCACCTCCGGTATTTGCCCAAGCCCCTCGCATGGCTAGCGGCTGGTCCAATGCGGTTCCGAATTCTTTTACGGATAAGGATCCATGCCCGGGTCCAAGTCCACGTGGGTGGCGTCGGCGATGCGGTTGATGTAGTTGAAGTARGARGTGACTTGGATGGTGTCGTGKAGGGACACTTCRTCCAGGCCGAGGTCGCGCAGGGYGGTTARGTCGGCKGCGGTCATTTCGTGGGGCGTTAGGGTTAGCTTTTCTGCGTAGGTGCAGAGGGTGCGGTCTAACGGGGTCAGGTCTGCGGTTTGCCAGCCTGCGCGGATGGCGTTGAGCCAGGATTCGTCTACGGCGCCGAATTCTTTTTGGACCTCAACACGGAGGTCGCCCAGGTGGGACTGCACTCAGTAATGGCAGTGGTTGGCGCGGCTGACCACGACGGCGAGCATTTCGCGTTGGCGGCGGGTCAGGCCTTTTGGGGCGTACATGACTTTGATGTACAGGCCCATTGAGGCTTCGAGAATGCTGGGTGCGACGCTCATCGCTTGCACGATGCCGGCGACTTGGCCCGTGCGCCCGGTGGCGTTTTTGTAGGAGCGCGCCAAGGCTCCTTCTGCCGCATCCGGGGTTATTGTTTGAATCCATGCCATGGGTGGATTCTACATGGCAAGGGAGCTAAGCGGGTATACGGTGCCGTAGCAAAAGTACCCGGTTTATCCGATTCTACGCGTAGGAAGCACCTGCGCGCAGGGATGGAGAAACCGGGTACTTTTGCTACGGCACCGTAT
>JAESRM010000104.1 GCA_016764635.1 Planctomycetota bacterium | reverse complement strand
CATGCATGTCGAACAGGCCCCAAGCGTTGGCCGCGTAAGTACCTACGATGTCCGTAGAGAACGATTGGCACGAGCTGGCCGTATGGCTGTTGAACCCGAAGCGAGCCTCGGCGCAAGCGATCTCTGTCCCCGTGAAGAACTCCGAGGTCGTGGTAGCACGGCACGCATATTCCCATTCAGCCTCCGTGGGCAGGCGATATTCCATGCCAGGGGCAAGGTTCCCTAGAGCCATCTCCTGGGCCGTCAAAGTCGCGCAATACAAGCGCGCGTCATGCCAGCTCACCCTCTCCACGGGCAGCGTCGGTCCCACAAAGTTTGAAGGGTTCACCCCCATCAATCCCTCGTACTCAGCCTGCGTGACTTCGTGCGCTCCCATCCAAAAGTCCTGACTGATCGTCACCGGGTGAATGGGTCGTGTGCTGTTGTTGCCTTGGTAAGGAGGCCCAAAAGGCGCGTCCGAGCCAATCGAAAAGGCTCCGCTGGAAATCAACACCAATGAGGGTACCGGTTGGGCGGGAAAGGTAAAAGTCACACTCAAACCACTAGAAAAATTCGAGTGGCCCGACATGACGCCCGTGTCGCGATACCAAAGCTGGAAGTTCCAGGTATCCCCACTCAGGATCGGGAACGGAACACTGGAGGGAATCATGCGCGGAACATCAAACCCGCTGCCCGCCAATGAGGTCCCTACAAGGTTCTGGAACACGCCTGCGCCATCAAAACGGCCCACTGACATAGCGGCAGTGCCACCAACGTTGTAGCGGAACAACTGCGCGGTAGATGTTCCAATAATGCAGTTCATACCACCTGAAATCACCACGCCGGAGGTCACCTCGTTGCCTACCAAAAAGTACCCAAACTCATTCGGGACCCCCCCGCTGACTTCGAGGTGCAAGTCACTGCCCACGCCAGTGCCAAGGGAACCCGCTAATATGGCTGGCGCGCCCGTAGAGTTTGGCGTTGCGGAGCAAAACGTCGCACCTGTCTGGGCAAAAGCGCCACATGCGAGGCTTAGAGCCATTCCGGGGWAGATMAGTTTGGAGAGGAGCATTGTAGTTGTGCTGCTGRAACATCGATGTACAGATAAGAGAGCGCGATAACTCACAACGAGCCAAGAACACGCGCTACCCCATACAGCGCAAACTAGGTGCACACTCCCTCACCCGTGCCGGATTTCCCTATCTGTCTTAGAGTTCGCCCAGCAAGCCTAACCAAGACATCCACCCTGCCGTAGGCCGCCCAACTTCCCTCTTCCGACTCCCTTACGGAGCCAGAATTCCTCCTAGCACCACCCGGAAACCCAGGTTATTGGCAAAGCCTGCTTGGGGCGCCCACACCCTGTACGCACTGCGAGCGAATCGGGAATCCAGTGTCCAGGATCCACTGCGAGCCACGCGACCAGAGCCGATGGTGATCAGCGGGTCAGCCACCGCGTTGGGCAGGTACGTGTCGTAGGCGTCCAAGCACCACTCCATGACATTGCCATGCATGTCGTACAGACCCCAGGCATTGGGCGCATAGAAGCCAACGGGCGACGTTCCAGCCGAACCGCAGGAGCCATTGGTGTGAAAGCTGTAGTCGATATTGGCTAGGCCACAAATCAGGTCTGCGCCCATGTTAAATTCGGTGGTGGATCCCGCGCGACAGGCGTATTCCCACTCGGCTTCGGTGGGCAAGCGGTACTCATATCCCGCAGGCACGTTCCCGAGGGCGCTTTGCTGGGCGGTTAGAGCCGCGCAGTAAGCTCGCGCGTCATCCCAAGTCACCAACTCCACGGGCAAAGTAGGGGCCGGGAATGCGGACGGATTCACGCCCATTAAAGTCTCGTATTCATCCTGGGTGACTTCYTTTTCGSCCATCCAAAACTCCTGGCTGATCGTCACGTCGTGCACGGGCTGTGTCACGCTGGCTCCAAAATAGGGAGACCCGCTCGCGGCGTCAGACCCCATTGAATAGGTGCCCGCCGGAATCGGGACCATGCCCACGAGCGGTTGGGGCAACCCAAACGTCACACTCAAACCGTTCGAGAAGTTCGAAGTGCTCGTCGAGGCCACCATATCCCGGTGCCAAACCTGGAAGTGCCAAGTATCGCCACTCATGATCATAATAGGCGCAGCCCCTGGAACAGTGCTGGGCACATCAAACCCCGAACCCACCAGGGAAGTCCCCGCCAGGTTTTGCATCACGCCCGCTGCGTCAAAGACGCCAATCGAGTTGGAAGGCGTGCCTGCAATGTTGTAGCGATACACGCTCGCGGTTGCAGGCCCCACCAAACAAAGCCTGCCACTTCCAATCGCAACCCCCGAAGTGGCCTCATTGCCTGCCAAGAAGTAGCCAAACTCATTGGGCACCCCACGCCGCACATCCAGGTGAAGGAAGCTCCCAACCCCTGTTCCGAAACGCCCTGCAAGGCGGGTACTTTGACCAGTGGAGTTCGGAACAACCGTGCAGAAGGAAGTGCCGGTATTGTTTTGTGCGGATGCGCTACACGCGAGTGCAAGCGCTAACCCGCCGAGTGTGAAATTGGATCGAAGCATGATGAAGGACTCTCTATGAGAATGCCCCCGTGCACATCTTCAGTCCACTGGAGGCGCCTGGCAGGCAAGCAGAAGACTACCCCTACAAACGGTCCGGCGTGGCACGCAGCTCTTCTATTGACCCCATGCAAAACGCTTTGCCCCGAAACGGAACACTCCCGCCATTGCAGCCCTACCCAATCGGCAAGTCCAGGCACTTGACCGCATGCCCCAGTGTGCAGGACAGGACCATGCCCAAAGATGCAGGGATCTCAATCAAAGGGTGAACCGCACCAAATGTGTGGTCAGTACCTTCGATGATCTGAATTTCACTGTCCGGTATGGCTTTGGAAATGCGCTCACTGCATTCCATTGAAACCACATCATCGGTGGCTCCGTGGATGATGAGTGACGGGATGGTGATGCGCGTCGCAGCCTTCAAAATGTCGAGCTTCTCGAGGTTCTGCTCCACATCATCGATGACGTCGGTGCCCAAACGCATGTTTTGCCCGGTGCGGGCGTTGGGGATGTCCAGGAAACCGGCTTCGCGCCACCCCTGGGTCGTTGCTTCGTCGAAACGCACCACATCATCAATAGCCGCCCATGTCACCAATCCGCGATAGGCGTACTCGGCAGCGTGCAGAACGGCCACTCCGCCGCCCCTGCTGTGACCGATCAACATTCCCCGGTCAGGGTCCAACGGTCCAAGCTCGCCGTCGCTGATCGCTTGCCGAACACGGGCCACGTCTTCGAGTTGGCGCGAGTATGTGTCCTTTTCAAATGCCGGCAGGTCGGAGAAGTCCACCAAATCCTCACCCACGCCCGATCCTGAGGTATTGAAGCGCACGCAGGCAATTCCGCTTTCATTGAAACCCCGCGCAAGCAAGGGAAAGAAGCCCCAATCCATAAAGCCCTTAAAGCCGTGTAGGCACAGGATCCAAGGCTGCAGGTCCCGGCTCCCCTCGTCACAGGAAACGCGCCCGCGAATCACTCGGCCAGGCTCATTGTCATAGGTCAGGTCAAATCGGGATTCATTCATGGTTCTTAGCAGCAGTCGCCCTCGGTGGCGTCATATCCAGGTCGCAGTCCGGTCTCTCCGGGAGTATGCCCCAGGAAGGGCAGGAATCGTACGGGGTCACCGGCCTTCCATGAACTCGAAGGTTCAAGATCTATGAGCCCGTCGGCATAAGCAGCCGCATAAAAATCACCACTCCCGTTCCAATCGATCGTGCCCACCCCCCCGTCCTCGAGTCGGGCGGGTAGGAATAACCGCCGCTTGCCTGGATATGCGTGGTCTCGGACCAAAGGCATGGCAAAGCTCCTTGGCCTCCAATCGCCCATGAATCGACCAATGAGGGGTGCGAGGAAGAGGTGCGCCGTCACCAGCACACTGACTGGATTTCCCGGGAGCCCAATGAAAAACGTGCCGTCCGGGTGCCGCGCGAAGAACAGCGGCTTACCGGGTTTCATGGCCACGTGGTGAAATATGGGCTCAAAACCCAGCTCACGCGCCATGCCGGGGACCAAATCACGGGTCCCCATACTGACGCCTCCGACGGTGACCACAATATCCGCCGCCCCCATGCTTTCGTGAAGCACCTGACGGAGGTGATCCTCCTTGTCCAATGCGTGCCTACGCTCAACGGGGACCGCCAGCGCCGAGCAGAGCGCGCCCAAGAGCGGCCCATTGCTATTGCGCACGCTGGCCGGCCCGGTGGATCCAATCTCATCCCCCGTCGTGACCACCGCGATCCGGGGAGGTACATGGCACACCAAAGCCTCCATTCCAGCCATAGCCGCCGCGGACAGCGTCGTCGGCCCCAATCGGCAACCCGCGCCAATGACCCGGTCGCCGCGCTTGGCATCCTGGCCGCGCCACGCAATGTTCTTCTCCGGCAACAAGAAGGCGGCCTCGATCTCGACCTCATCGTCGCCCCCGTCCGTACGCTCCACAGGGACCACGGTCAATCCGCTCGGGCACGGAGCCCCGGTCATGATTCGAATGGCCTGACCCGGCTCGATCGACCCGGCGAGCTGCTGCCCCGCAATGACCGTATCCACCACTTTGAAGCGCGTTGCGCCCTCCTTGAGATGGACCGCATATCCATCCATGGTGGCTCGATCGAAGGACGGTTGATCCGATTCGGTGGTGACCGGTTGGGCCAGAATACGTCCCATGAGCTCCTGTAACGAAGCACTCATGGGGACAGATTCCACCCGTCCTTCCACGATTTGTGCACTCAACAGGGCCTGGGCTTCCTCAAAACTAAGCATGCCGAACAGCATACGCCTTCGATCGATGTAAAGGTCTATTTGACCGGCCCTAGGGCCATCAATTGCGCCATCCACCTATATGGGGAACCCTTAAAAGAACTCGGTTTGACCTTCTATTCGCGTCACCTTCTGAAGGTGCGGGTAAGTCGCGACCAGCGGAGCGGGGGCGGCGACCGGTTGACGCCCTTCCAGCAGGTATCTGAGTTCGAGCGCATTGGCCATGGCCTTGCCTTCGAAGTGGTTGTTGGTGACCACATACGTTTCGTCGCTCTCCTTGGAAATCGCATCCGCCTTGGCTGCCAGCTGCCCCACCTCCGGGGGTGGGTACAGGTAGTCGTAGCGTTGATCCCGTCCACTATTGGCGCGAAACCAATGATGTTCGTTGCGGCCATGGAGCCGTAGGTACCCCGTAGGTCCCGTGGGCGCGTGGCGGTCGGGTGGATGATTCCAAGCCGCCGGCAAATCGATGTGGGCCAGCGAATAACCAAGCCC
>JAESRM010000103.1 GCA_016764635.1 Planctomycetota bacterium | reverse complement strand
GGTGGATCAGCTCTTCACTTTGCTCTTCGCGAGTTTGCGGGCCATGGCGATCCACTTGCCTTGTTCGATCCGTTCGACCGGGACATCGATCTTCTTGGAGAGCAGCTCAAGCTTGCGTTTGGTGTCCACTTGGGAAAGTTTCAGGAAGGTTGTGATGCCCGCCTTGTTGAGGGACTTGGCGAAGGTCGGACCCACACCGGTGATCTTGGTCAGATCGTCCTTGGGCTTGCTAGCGACGGCCTTCTTGGCGGCCGGCTTGCTAGCGGCTTTGGTGGGGGCCTTAGTGGCTGCGGGGGCTTTGGCTTTAGGGGCCGGGGTCACTGCGTTTGTTGCATGGGCCGCCGGAGCGGATTGCGCCGGTGAACTCGTTGTGCCCATGGCGCGTGTGAGGGATTTTTCAGTCCGGGTCAGGGCCGACTCGCGACTCTTGWGCGTTCGTAGGGTTTCTTTGTGCTGCCGGGTGAGTTCCTTGAGCTTCAGTTCAGCGCTGAGCAACTGGGTGCCTGCGTTCTTCAGCTTTTGCTCGACTTGGTGGCGCTTGAGCTGACCGGTGCGGTGCTCGGTTGCCATGGCCGAAACGGAGGAACGCATGGTGCCTATGGAGTCCTTGCTCTCAGAGGCTTGAGCCTTGAGCGTCTCGATGGTTTCGTCGCGGGTCTCACGCAGTTTGGTGATCTTCTCAACGTCACGCATGAGGGTTTTGATCTTGCGRGMCTGCTCCTTGATCTCGAGATCGCGATCGTGCAAGGCACCCTTCTGGGTCTTGTTGTTGCCCTCGAYCTTGTCCAGGTTRGCTTGCAGGGAAGCCTTCTCGGTTTGCATGGAGTGGATCGTGCTCTCCTTGTCGGCCAGCTGGGCCGGAAGGGGTTCGAGCGTGGCGATGGTYTTCTGCAGACTCTTGCGTTCCTTCTCGCTCTGCTTTTCGATTTGGGCGCGGTCGGCGACGACTCCGCTCAGCTCGACCTCGGTMCGCTCCATCCGTTCGGGAAGGGCGGAGAGGTGGGATACCTGGGCGCGCAGGGCTTCCGCCTCGTTCTCCAGCTTGRACACTTGCGTGGTGTGCTCCTCTTGCGAGGWKGCCAATTGCGTGTCGCGCTCRTTCAGSAGGGCTGCGATGGGCTCCAATTCCTGAACGCGGCTGCGCAGGTTTTGAATYTCGGACCTGGACAYGCTKSMSKGMYSTTSGASNTNGSTSGKSAMCATRCNMACWTNSGCATCGCGCTCGGCGAGCAGGAGTTGCTTGGGTTCCAGGTCGCCCAGGCGTTCACGCATGGTGTGGATCTCTTGGCCGGACGCTTTGGTGWTGCGGTCCAGTTCGGTGAGGGCTCCAGTGAGGCGTGTTTCGGTGGTGGCGAGTTGAGCCTCCAGGGGAGAYAGCTGCTCGATACGCAATTCCATGCGTTCCATTTGGCCCTTGGTCTGGACCTGGTAAYTGGAGTAGGCGTCASRSRYGKWKGYSWGYKSGRCRSKRYKYKSDMKSRSBWRYTGSKGRWYSRGMGCCARTTCGGCGACGCGTTCCTTCAGGCTCGATATTTCCACTTGGGTGGCCGCGCGCAATCCGCTCAGTTCTTCCGTGGTTGTGTGCAGCTGAGCTTGGTTGCTCTCGAGTTGTTGGGGCACCGGGTTCAGTTCCGCCACGCGCTCTTGGAGACTCGAGATTTCGGTCTGCGTAGATTCGCGCAGTGCAGCCAGCTCTTGAGATGTGGACTGCAGCTGGGTTTCGCTCTGCTTGAGCTGGTGAGGAACCGGAGCCAGTTCGGTCACCCGTTCCTGGAGATTAGAAATCTCGATCCGTGAAACTTCGCGCAGTTGCTGAAGCTCCTGGGAGGTGGACTGCAGTTGAGATTCACTYTGCTTGAGTTGGTGGGGAACCGGGGTCAGTTCTGTCACGCGCTCTTGGAGATTCGATATTTCGATCTGGGTGGATTCGCGCAGCGCGGTCAGCTCTTGGGAGGTGGATTGCAGCTGGGTTTCACTCTGCCTGAGCTGGTTGGGGATAGGGGAGAGTTCTGCTGTGCGTTCCTTCAAGCTGGAGATTTCTGCTTGGGTCGCTTCGCGAAGTGCGGACAATTCTAGGGAGGTCGTCTGCAGTTGAGATTCGCTTTGCTTGAGCTGATTGGGGACAGGGGAGAGTTCCGCTGTGCGTTCTTTCAAGCTGGAGATTTCTGCTTGGGTCGCTTCGCGCAGGGAACGCAACTCATGCGAAGTGGATTGCAGTTGGCCTTCGGTTTGCTCCAGGAGCTGGGGGRTCGGTGAGAGCTCAGCCACCCGCTCGCGCAGGCTGGAAATTTCCGATTGCGAAGCTTCGCGCAGGCCTTGGAGTTCCTCGTAGGTTTGCTTGTACTGGTTTTCGGTCTGCTCGAGTTGGCTGGGGATAGGAGACAACTCCGCCACCCGCGTCTTGAGGTCAGAAATCTCATCCCGTGAAACTTCGCGCAGTTGCTGAAGCTCCTCGCGGGTGACTTTCAATTCGCCTTCGCGTTGCTCGAGGCGCTTGGGGGCAGGCTCGAGAACGGCCAGGCGGCTCTTCAGGTCACGCAGCTCCTCGGTGGTGTTTTCCTTGAGGGCGGAGAGTTCTGTCTGGGTGCTTTCGAGCAGTGTCTCGCGGTCTTGCAAGCGTTCCGGAAGGGGCTCGAGGGTTTCCAGGCGCGCTTGCATCTCGGCCATTTCCTGGGCGCGTTGCGCCTGGGTGCGGTCCATGCTTGCGGTGGCCTGGTGCAGGCTAGCGCGGGTTTCTGTCAGTGCGGACTCGAACGGCTCCAGGTGTTCGATGCGGCCTTCGAGCTCCGACACGGTTTTGGCGCGCTCGGTCAGGAGTTCCTGGTGGGTGCTGGTCAGGCGCTCGAAATCTTCGGAGCGCTGGTCCAGTTGGCTGCGCAGGGGGGAGAGCTCGTCGATGCTGGCTTCCATCACCGTGACTTTTTCGGTGTGCATCTCAAGCAGCTCGTCGTGCTCCATTTGCAGGGCGTTCAGGCTTGAAGTCACCGTGAGCAGCTGGTTCTCGAGGGGCGCGAGGCCTTGGATCGTATTCTCGAGGGAGGACACGGAGGACTCACGTTCTTCGACCAAGACCTGGTGGCGGTGGGACAGGTGCTTGTGTTCTTTGGTGAGTAGGGCGAGTTGCTTCTCGAGACCAGGCAAGGTGGCTGCGCGCTCCTCAAGTTCGCCGATGGTCCTGGTGGAGTCTACGGTCAGGGTTTCGTGCTGATCGGTGAGCTGCGCAAGGCGGCCGGTGGTGTTTTCCAGTTGGGTTTCAAGCGGGCTGAGCACTTCGACGCGGGCGGAGAGATCGCTGATGGTGCGCTTGGAGTCCACTTGGAGCAGGTTGTAGTCCTGGGTGACGCTCGCCAATTGCTCGGTGCTCTTCTCGAGCATTTTGGGCATGGGGCGCAGGCTCTTCATGCGCTCGTTGTTCCAGGTCTCTTGGACGGAGGCGCGGTCGAACAGGTGTGAGTACTGCTTGCGAAGGTCCTTCAGTTCCATGGCTTTGCTGTCCAGCTGCGTGGGCAGATCGCTCATGGCCTCGAACTGGCTTTCGACGTCGGTCAGGCGGTCGATTTCCTTGCCCTGGGCAGAGATCGTTTCCTGGCGGGCCTTGAGCCGGTTGTCCAGTTGCTTGCGCTCGGTTTCGATCTCCTTGTAGACGGTCGATTTGCGCTGGGACTCGGATTGGGCGGACTCGAGCTGCGTCCTGAGGTCTTGGAGCTTGTCCTGGACCTCCGCAGCGTTGCTTTCGCGCTGGTGCAGGTTGGACTCCAGCTGTTGCTTGAGCTTGGCGCTGTCACGCAGGTACTGCTGCTGCTCAGCGATCTTGTTCAGATGCCCCTCGAAGGTCGCCTTGATCTTGCGGACCTCGATGTTGTTCTGGTTGAGAGCCGCCACGGCGGCTTCCCGATCGGCCTCCGCCAGGCGGAATTTCCGGTCCCACAGCTCCTGCTGGACCCGTCGGGACTGCTGGTTGCGGTAGCTTTGGAAAAGGCTCAGGCCGAATCCTCCGAGGATGGCTCCCGCCACGATAAATGCAAACGTATCCATTATTTCGCTCTCTGTTGATGTCTACAGACTTTCCGGGAGGATGCGCGATCATGCATCTCAGTCCCCCCGACTGATTCGGATCCTAGCGAACCGCCGGGGCTGATTCCCGCATCTCGCGACGCGCGACGTAACCCCTTGTGATTTCAAAGCTTGGAACCGCCATTTCCCGGTGGTTTGCCGCCCCGCGTCCGCCTGTTTGAGGGGTCTTTAGGAAAGCGCCCACGGCGGTCGCCCGGGAGGTGCAGTGGGCCAGGATTCTGGACCCTCCCCAGGCAGGGCATGGATCTGGGAGGCATCCGGGTTTTCAGGGATTCGGCGCTTTTCTTGGCGGGCTTCGGGGAAGTCCACGCCCTTGATCCTGGCGGGGAAATCCGCTTCCGGTGGGCGACAACGCTCCACAGTGTCGGGAGCCACTTCTCGTTCGACGATTCGAGGCCCCATCGGCCTTCGCTAGCTGAGATCTTCCCGCAATCCCCTGACCCGGCAATTCCGGACCCTATCCCCATGAAATCATTCCCCTTCAATTCCGGCGCTTGCCTGACCGCAGCGCTCTTTTCGAGCCTCCTGGGTTCTGCGATTGCCGGTCCGAAACCGGTTCAATCCCCCCAAAGTGAGTCAGTTAAGTCCACCCAATGGCTGGTGCCTGCGGACAAGCCGAGCCCGGTCGGCTCACACTTTGCAATCGATGGGGCCATGCCGCCCGTGGTGGGCGAGCGCTCTCCGGTCGTTTGGACCCCGCCCGCAAACGCAGCTGCCCTGACAGATGAGGATGCACCCCGCGTGGATTCCGGCGATCTCTCGSMGCGCTTGCACGATCGYCTGCACTACGACGTTCAAGAAGGCACCCACTGGGTGCTCGGCGAGGATTACAAGGCGAGCGCGGGCGCCAACGGATTTACGTTCATGCCTTTCCTGGGCAGCGATGCGCCGAAGACCTACGGGATGCGTATGACCCTCGGGGCAGCGACCCTGGGTGGCAAGCCGATTCGGTTGGAGAAGAAAGCAAGCGTCAAGCGCATTGGGGATCAGTTTCGGTTGGACCGGGGACCGATCGATGTGACCTACGACCTGTCCTTGGGTTTTGTGGAGCAGAGTTTCGAACTGGAGTTCGACGGGGCCGCAGCCGAGCTAGTTCTTGAAATTGATGTGGACACGGACTTGCCCTACGAAWGGCGCGGATCGGAGATCTACTAYSCYNNTGAWYKTSKCSRNCNGNNTGACGGAGGCGGCGATGATGCCTTCCACATG
>JAESRM010000330.1 GCA_016764635.1 Planctomycetota bacterium | reverse complement strand
TCCTCTATCCTGCAACTGGCATCGCAGGAGTTAACTCCCTACATGTCCATAGGGACCGGTGGCATTCAGCGGTGCGTTGGAGTCCAGCCGGGCATGGAACGGGTGACATGAGAGTCAAGGGGGCTGGGTTAAAGTAGGGCTGGTGAGTCCTGGAATGGGGCGTCCTGGGTTCTGGGGTGGAGTGATTACGCCGTTGTGCGATTCCGGGGATAAACTTGGGATCCTTGTGGTCGCATGTAACGTCAAAGTTGCCTCGGAGGCCTGCTCGCTCCGTAGGTGGCTGTTTTTGACCCGAAAACGCCGCAAAACTCTCTCTCCAGTACCGAAACCAATCAATCGAATGGCAATCCAAAATCTCCTTCCTGCCGGGGCCCTGGTCCTAGCCGGGCTCTTTGGGGCTCCCGCCCTTGCCCAGAATGTGGACACCCTTCCCTTCCCTCTCGTGAATCAGGCCAGCGCCCTGGTGGACGGTACCTTCGAGTATCAGCCCCGCCCCGGCGCTTTTGTCGACCTCATGGGACGTCAGGCCCTGATCATGGGCCAAGTCGAGCTGCCCAGCGGGCGCTTCGTGGACTTGGACCTCACCCGCGTCGACGGGAACTTCTCATCTATGGGCGTGGAAGTCAATGGCCGGCCGAGCGCGTTTGATGCATTGGACTTGACGCTTTGGCGTGGACAAGTTTCCGGCGCGGTGGACTCCGACGTGTTCCTGGCATTCTCCAGCCACGGCTGTAACGGATGGATTCGTGCCGACGGCGAGTACAACCACCTGATGGCTTTTGCCGGTCCCGGAAACGATTGGGCCCACGCCGGTGCGCGTCTGGTGCCCGAAAGTGTGCTGATCAATATGGGCGGCGAGCGCAACAAGTTGTGCGGCAACGACGGACTGCTCAACGGTCCTTTGGCCCCCTCGAACAACACGAACAACACCAACGATGCGATCGGTGGCTCCTTGGGTNCTACCTTCAACAGCTCTCGCTTCGCGACTCTGGAGTGCAAGGTCTCCGTGGAAACGGACTACCAGTACTACCAGAACTGGAACAATCTCCAGGCTTGTCAAACCTACACCGCAACCTTGCTGGCTGAGATCTCCGATCGCTACAACAGTCAACTGGACGTGGTCTTGACCTATCCTTACTTGCAGTTCTACACCAGCTCCAACGATCCCTGGTCTTCCCAGGGCGGTGGCGCTGGCGCAGTTTTGGACGAGTTCCGCGCTGCATGGATCGGCAACATCCCCAACGGCGGCAACCTGGCCCACTTCATGAGTGGCGCCAACTTGGGTGGCGGCGTGGCCTACTTGGACGTGCTTTGTAACTCCACCTGGGGTTTCGGAGTGAGTGGCAACCTGAGCGGTGGAACCCAGTTCCCCGTTAGCCAGAGTTCGAACACCTGGGACTTCGTTGTGATGGCCCACGAGWTGGGGCACAACTTCGGTACCAGCCACACRCACAACTACTGCCCGCCCATCGATCAGTGTGCTTCTTCGAACTACTTCGGTCAGTGCCAGAACTCACGTGTTTGTACCAGCAACGGTACGCTGATGAGCTACTGCCACACCTGTAGTGGCGGCATGAACAACATCACCACGTTCTTCCACCCCACGGTGATCACCACCATGCGGAACGCAGCGGACAACTCTTGCTTGCCGCCCTATGTCGGCGCGGGATGTAGCTCGGACTCCATGGAGCCCAACGACTTCTGCGGAAGCGCCGCCGGCGTCGTGGGTGGTACCTATGCCAACCTGACGGCTTGCGGTACGGATACCGACTATTACCGAGCCAGCGTGGCCCACAACGAAACGGTCACCTTCGACCTCTCTTTCGTCAACTCTAACGGCGACATCGACTGCACCCTTTGGGACTCGATCTGCTTGACATCGCTCGATTCGAGCACCTCGACCTCCAACAGCGAGAGCGTTACTTGGACCAACACCACCGGCGCTGCTGTCGATGTGACCTTGGACGTCATCCTCTTCGGAGGGGGCACGGGTCCCGGCAGTGACTACTCAATGACCGTCACCCTGACGGCCTTTGATCCCTGTGCCGGCATTGCGGACGACGGACTCGAGGACAACGACTCGTGCGGTGCCGCGCTCGCCATGGTGGACGGAGCTCAGCCGAACCTGTTCGTTTCCAAGAGCGACCCGGACTTTTATGAGCTGTGTGTGCCCGGCGGCGGAACCTTGGACGTGGACGCACTGTTCACCCATGACAACGGCGACTTGGACATCTACTTGTACGCGGTAGGCAACTGTGGTGGTGGCAATATCAGCAACCTGGCCCAGGGCTTCTCGGCGAACAATGATGAAACCATCACTTGGGTCAACACCAACGCGGGCAACACTACGGTGATCCTCGAGGTTCGTGTTTGGGTTAGCAGCACTTCGGACTGCAACAGTTATGACCTGGTCATTGCGGGTGCCGGCGGCAACTGCTCGGGAGCGGGTGCCATCGGCTCCTTGTACTGCTCACCTGCAAACGTGAACAGCACCTTCCAGTCGGCTCAGATCGCTGCGACGGGAAGCACCGTGGCAGCCGCCAACGATGTGACCTTGATCGTGACCCAGGTGCCTTTCAGTCAGTTCGGTTACTTCCTGAGTTCCCAGGACCAAGCCTTCATTGCGAACCCCGGCGGTTCCCAGGGCAACCTGTGTGTCGGAGGCCCCTCCGGCTTGGGTCGTCACTTGAACACCCTGCAAAACTCGGGCAGCAGTGGAACGATGTCGACGGTCTTGGACCTGACTCAGATCCCGCTCCAGACGGGTGCGACCACGACCGTTGTGTCGGGTCAAACCTACAACTTCCAGTGCTGGTACCGCGACTTCTTCGTGGTCTCCACCTCCAACTTCTCCGACGCGATCTCGATCACGTTCCAGTAGTTGGCAGCACCCGGGGCGCGCGCCAGGAGCTCAGCTCTCGCGCGTCCCGATTCACAAGCTCCCGCTTCGACCCTTGGGTTGGTGCGGGAGTTTTTTCGTGGAAGCGAATCCGCGTATGCGGGGCTGGGCGGGGAGGTGCCGCCCAGCCCGCAAATCGCGGCCGGAAGGGCCCCAAGGTGAGAGCGCTTGCAAGGAAGGGGCATCCATACTTGTCATGGGTCAAGCGAGGGAATCGAGCCCCTGTAGAACGCTACAATGGCTGGCAGAAGCCGTTGCCGCTGATGCTTGGGTGTATAAAGAATGCGGTTGCACGGCCCCTTGGACAAACGCGCCCCTCTACCTATGAAAACCCTAATTCTGACACTCCCTCTCTTGGTCGCCGTTGGTTTGAGTTCCTGCAACCGCAGCAGCTCTTCGGGTGGTTCTGGAGCCACCGCGCCGGGTGGAACCACCCAGATCGAAGGCAATGGTCCCGCGGGGCCGGCGATTGGAATCAATCAGGCTCCGGTTCTGAATTGGATCGACAATCCCGCCGTGAATGAGGGGGGCTCGCTCGTGGTCAAGCTTTCTGCTTCCGACTGGAACGCGGGCGACCTATTGACCTTCAGTGTGGAACCTATCCTTCCATTCGCCCAATTGCTGGACAACGGGGATGGGACGGCAGCGCTCACCATGGATCCGGTGGTGGGGGACGCGGGTGTTTGGCCCGTGTTCATCACGGTCACGGATGATGGCAGTCCGGCCCTTTCCGTGACCAAAAAAGTGACGCTCTCCATTGCGGATGCGAGCGATGTGTTGGTGGAGGGGGTCGTGCTCGATGAAGTCTCGGGCATGCCGGTGTTCTTTGCGCCCGTCTTGATTCAGGGGACCGATTTCCAGACCGTCACCGGGGTCGATGGCCGCTTTGGCCTGTACCTCGCACCGGGTATGAATCAAACGGTCGCGGTGGGCAAGAAGGGTTATTACAACGCTTCCGTTCAAGCGAACGCTTCTTCGTTTGATTTGAAAATCGAAATGAAACCGGTGAGTTTCGGAACGAACGAGGCCTACTCGTTCTTGGACCCGCTCTCCTGTGGCGGCTGTCACCCCGATCAATTGATGCAGTGGGAAGGGTCAGCCATGGCCAAAGCCGGTTTGAATACTTGGGTGCACGACATCTATGCGGGCAACGGAACAGCCGGCGGCATGGGTGGTTTTGTGTATACCCGCGATTCCGTTTTTGCCGGCAGCAACCCCGATTCGGAGTGCGCCTCTTGCCACCAGCCCGAGCCTTACATCAATGCAGGCTTTGCAGGACGCATGGAGAGTCCCGTAGACGCGGGTTATCCCTCGATTGGAACCAACCATGGCATCTCGTGCGAGGTGTGCCACAAAATCGCCAATGTGGATGTGGCCAAGATCAACTTCCCTGGGGTCTTTCCCGGAGCCGTGACCATGAACCTTCCCGACGGCGCGGATCAGATCATGTACGGCGCTTACCCTGACTCTGATTATCACATCGCAACGGTCATGGAACCGGCCTATCAGCCGCAGTTGATGGCTGAGGTTTGCGGCGTGTGTCACCAGGATAAAAACGACATTCACGAGGACCTGACTTTCGCTGGGGTGACCTCGGAGCCGACCTACACCGAGTGGGCGGAATCCGACTATGGGGATCCCGATTCGCCCAGCTTCCAAACGTGTGTAGATTGCCACATGCCTGCAACGGGTGCGCCCAATGGCTGTTCGGTCATCGTGTTGGATCGCGGGCCGGATGCGGTTCGCTCCCACGACATCAAAGGCACCACCGCGGAGTACTTGGACAACGCGGTCGAGCTCACCATGCAAACCGTGCGCGTGGGCAATGAATTGCAGATCCAGGTGGGCATCAACAACAGCCTGACCGGCCACCACGTGCCTACCGGAGTGACCATTCGCAACATGATCCTGGTGGTCGAAGCCTGGGTGGATGGCAATGATCCGAACACGGACCTGCTCGACTTTACAGGCACCCAGCTTGTGCATGACCTCGGAGGGGTGGGCAATCCTGCCCAGGGATATTACGCGGGCAGGCCCGGCAAGTACTTCGGCAAGGTCAACCATGACGCGAACGGCCAGGGGCCCACGTTCTTCACCGACGCCACGGGCATCACGTTCGACAGCCGCATTCCGGCCAACACCACGGACAGTACGAGCTACACGTTCGATGTGCCGGCCTCGGGCTCGGGTACCATCCAGGTCCGTGCGCGCTTGATCTACCGGCGCTCCTTCCGAGTCCTTACGGACGCGAAGGGTTGGACCCAGGACGGCCATGGCAATCCCCTGGAGGACGTGATCGCTCCCCATTACGGGCATCTCATGGAGCAGGCCACCGAAAGTCTGGGCTTCTAAATCCGCCCCCTTGCAGGGCCAAGGCGTGCCCCAAATCAGCGGCCCAGC
>JAESRM010000102.1 GCA_016764635.1 Planctomycetota bacterium | reverse complement strand
GGCTCGTCTGGTGAAAACACCCACGGCGATCTGGCCCGCTCCGGGACGCATCGCGGGCGGAATTCAGATTGATTATATTGCGGGCTATGGCAATGCCGCGACCAATGTGCCGCGGGCTTTGCGTCAGGCTCTATTGATGGTCATCGCCCATGTTTATGAAAACCGCGAGTTGCTGTCTCGTAGCGGCGGAGCCCCCTTGCCCCGTGGGGTCGATGCCCTGCTGGCGCCCGCGACCCTCAAGCGTCTAGCCGCGGAACGTCCGGTCCCGGACCTACACCTGGCGATGTACGCGAGCCAGCACTTCGGCTTCTTCGAGAACCGCAGCCATGATCTGGCGGCATCCCATGCGGCCAACTTGGGCTGCGCCCTTGCCGTCGGCGCCGGATGTGTGGTCCCCGCCTCAGCCGGCTTCCGCTTCGCCGAACCCCATGACTGGCTCAACTCGCACCTATTTCCCGTATCCCGGGAGCGTTTTGCCGCCGACCTCAATCGGCTCGACCCCTCTGTGCGCTGCGAGCTGCTCGATCCAGGTGACGCGCTAATCATCGACCAGAAGGGGCACGAGCCGCTCGCGATTCAGCGCGCCACTGCGCCCTTTGTGCAGACCCTCGAGCAGGATGGTTGGCGCATCGCCTACGATCCGACCGGGCCGGTCCCCGCATTGATCGACGCCGATCAACCCGGCTTCGGACGTGCAGCCATCGTCGAGCTGGTGTCAGGATTGTTCGAACAAGGCCTACGGGCGTTCGTCGAGCACGGATTGGCCTCGGGCGATCCCTTACTCAAGCGCTACCGCGAGCTGGCTATCGTCTACCGCGTCGACGTGGTGCTCCCGGGCAAGCCCCTGAACGTCAGCATTGACTTCGGCACCACGCCCATCGCCCACGAATCGACCTGCGAACCTACCGTGCGCCTGCGAATYGCNRGAYCSRCGCNTWSTGGNWMCTGGTNGCNKASGMCNGYKSGASMWGKYKCCGGGCCCGTCTGTCCCTGCGCCGCTCGATATCGGCCGTCGAGCCCGTGCTCACCGACCGCGGACTCGAAGCCCGCGCCGTCGAACTCGACGACCTGCTTCTGCATTACATCGCGATCGGGCTTCCGGACTCGAAGCGTCTCGGCCTCACCTGGCTGCGACGGTCGATACGCGGACTTCCCGGAATCCCCGTCGATGAGCGCGACGGCAAACCGAGTGGAGCCTTTTGAATCACCGCTCCTCTCTGCACCTCGTCCTCGCACGGGCAGTTAAGCTAAGCTCTTAGGTCCATGGATAACCAGCACCCTCAAAGCTCTGCAGAGCAAGCGCAAACGGTGACCCGATCCATTGAGCACTGGCTTGATGAGGTCGTGATAGGCCTCAACCTGTGTCCATTTGCGGCCCAGCCAAGACGAGCGGGCAGCATCAAGATCGAACTGATTCCACAGTGTGACTCCGAGACCGCTCTGCAACATCTGCAACGGCTATTGAAAGAGCTCGAGGCAGCGGAGCCTAGCGAACACGAAACGACGCTGGTGGTGTTCCCCGACATGCTGACGAACTTCGACGACTTCCTTGGCTTTCTCGAGTTGGCCGATGCGCTCGTCGACAGCCTCGGATGGCGAGGAACCTACCAGCTCGCCAGCTTCCACCCCGACTATTGCTTCGCCGGCAATCTCCCCGGCGCCCCGGCGAACCTGACCAACAGGGCTCCCCACCCGATCGTCCACCTGCTCCGTGAAGCCAGCGTGGAGCAGGCCCTGGCCAACTACCCCGACCCCGCATCCATCCCCGTGCGAAACATCAAAACGGTCACCGGGTTGTCCGAGCGGGAGCGCTCCCGACTGTTCCCCCACCTGTCGGATCCAGATCCCGCGTAAGACGTCCTGCCACCCGTCGTCGGCAGATAAGTGCCTGGTAGTTCTCCACATGAGCCCGCGAGGCGCATTAAAGTCCATGCGTCCTGCCTGATAACCACGCATGGCGCGGTGATAGTGGCTTTGGATCTACGGCCTACATTTGAAGTGGGGCCTCTCCTGGGGACAGGTCGCCCAGCGCATCGAAAGCCCGGCCTCATTCGGCCGCCGTAGCGTAAGAAAACACACCGAACCCATGCTCGCCGACACCGAGTACTGGGATCGTCCCAGCAAAGGACCTACGGATCCCTTGGCCCCTCCGGCGGCAGGAGATGAGACGCGCGGCACTACCATATCGCCGAAGGGTGGTGCGGTATCTCACTCTACCGGCTACTCGGAGTCGCCGCGGGAACGAGCCAATGCATCCGCGCTTCGGTTTCGCTCGAAGCCGATCCCTAGGAACCACCCACCAAACATGGAGAATCCGTGGAAGCCAATCTGCCCTCCCGCGACCTCTGTCGCGATTAGCGCGCCGAGAAAGAAGAGAGCGCCGGTCCAAACGAACTGGCCTCGAAAGAACTTGTATGTGGGCGTGGGTGCGCCGGCTGGCGTTGTCATGTCAAAATCCTCTCGGTATTGCTGATAGGGGTGGTTGGCGACCTCATTGTGATACTTGAACGGCTCATTGCCCATCAAGTCGACTCCAGCTCCTGGCAGTGACCATCCGGCCTAACGAATACGGAACCAGACGCCGGGATTGTGATTTCCGGTGCCCGATCCGGTGGCGATTTGCTGCTGGGGTCCGTATTCTGCCAGCGCGCGGCTTGCTTCCCCCATTCGGGTGGATTACGTAGCCGGGCGGTGATTTTCTGCTAGCAGCCCCCCAAGCAAACTATGAGCTCCGAAAGACGATTTGGCCTGATGATGGCCGCTACGACCGCGATCCTGTGGGGTTTCCTCTCCATCGCCATGAAGGTCGCGACCGAGCAGGTGCCGGTGCTGACTATCGTTTGGTTCCGCTTCACGTTCGCCTTCGTCGTTCTGGCTTTGATGGTCGGGTTGAAGGATCGCAAGCGCCTGGTGATCCTACGCAAGCCCCCCATCTTGCTGCTGGTGTGCGCATTGGGTTTGACCCTGAACTATCTGGGCTACCTGGCTGGACTGCACTACACGACGCCCAGCAACGCCCAGATCCTGATCCAGACGGCTCCGCTCATGCTGGCCATGGTTGGCATTTTCCTTTTCAAGGAGCGGCTCGTCAAAGCGCAGTGGCTCGGGGTCGCGCTCTCCCTTTCCGGCTTCATCTTCTTCGCTATCGACCAGCGCCAGGGGGGCATCATCTCCTCCGAGAACTTCCTGAGCGGCAACCTGTTCCTCATCGGGGGCGCGATCACCTGGGTGGTGTATGCCGCCATCGCCAAGTACCTGGGCGGCATCGGGCACAATCCCCAGGATCTGAACCTGGTGATCTATGGGTTGCCTGCGGTCACGCTCTGGTGCCTGGCGGACTTCGAACTCCTGGCCGCCATGGATTTGAAGCTGTGGCTACTCATGATTTTCCTGGGCGCCAACACCCTGGTGGCCTACGGCGCGCTCGGCGAGGCATTTAAACGTCTGCCGGCATACCAGGTGAGCTTGATCATTACCCTGAACCCGCTCATCACCCTGGCGGCCATGGCCGTGCTGCAGATCTTCTCGCCGAGCTGGCTCCCGAAGGACAGTGTGGGCATGCTCGGCTACGGTGCTGCGCTCTTGGTCGTGGGCGGGGTGATCCAAGTTCTACGCAAAGCACCGTCAGCCAAAACGGGAGTCCCGCAGGTGGAGCCTTCTAAACCTGAAGGCCTCAAGTCCTAACCTGATCCAAATTCAGGACTTATCCCGGTTTGAGGCGCTGACCTAGCCAGAATTTCCGGGCCGAGGTCAAGCCTGGGGTACCAAAGGCCGAAAGGCACCTGTGGGTGGGTGCCGAGTGAATCAGCTTGCGTGTCCCCGCCCAGAGGACCCCCTTGCTAGAAGACCACATCCGCGACATTCCCGACTTCCCCAAACCCGGGATCGTATACAAGGACATCACGCCACTGCTTCAAAACGGTGCCGCCTTGCGTGAGGCCGTTCAAGGAATCGCCGAGGCCGTCGACCCCGACTCCTTCGATCTGATTTTTGGAATGGAGTCCCGCGGTTTTATCTTCGGCACGGCCGTCGCAACCCACCTGGGCAAGGGATTCGTACCCGTTCGCAAGCCCGGCAAGTTGCCCTTCGACACCATCTCCCAGACCTACGAGCTGGAATATGGTACCGACACCCTCGAAACCCACGTGGACGCCTGCAAGCCAGGCCAACGCGTGCTGTTGGTGGATGATCTGCTCGCGACCGGTGGCACCCTGGGCGCCACCATCGACCTCGTACGCAAGCTGGGCGGAATTCCCGTGGCGTGCTCGGTGCTGATCGAATTGTCCTTCCTCAACGGCCGGGAGCGTTTCGCAGACGTTCCTACCCACTCGCTGATTCGCTACTAGTCCCCCGCCTGCTCTCWCAGAGGACCTCCCCTATGACGACCAAGAAATCTACGACTTCCGCCAAGAAGACCACCGCTAAGAAGGCCACGAAGAAGCCCAAGGAAGTTGTGCCGGTCGAGGAAATGGTCACAGAGGACATTTGGGGCCTCTACCAGGAAGTGCGCGCCAAGGGCATCGAGTTCAAGCCGGACCTCGAGAGGATCCGCAACGTGCTCATGGAGCGCCACTATCCGCTCGTCAAGTACATCGCAGAGCGTCTGCTACAGACCCTGCCCAAGTCGATCCAGATCGACGACCTCATCAGCGCTGGTCTCTTCGGCCTGATGGACGCCATCCGCGGCTTCGACCCCGAGCGTGGCATCAAGTTCAAGACCTACTGCACCACGCGCATCCGTGGTTCGATCCTCGACCAACTGCGTTCACAGGACTGGGTCCCGCGCCTCGTGCGCCTGAAAGCGGGCCGCATCGACAAGGCCTTGCAACGCCTCACCGGCAAAATGGGCCGCGAACCCACCCACGCCGAGCTCGCCGACGAGCTTGACATGGACCACCAGGAACTCACCAAAGAGATCCAAGCCGGGTCCGCCAAAGCCATGTACTCCCTCTCCGACAAGTGGGAGGACCGCGATGACGATTCTTCCATGGAAAAGGTGGACGTGCTCGAGGATAAGCGGTCGATAGACCCCATGGGCGAGCTGAACAAGCAAGACATGATGGGTTACATCACGCGCTCGCTCACCCACAAAGAACGCTTCATCATCGAGCAGTACTACCAAGTCGGTCACACCATGCGCGAAATCGGCGAGATGCTCTCCCTCACCGAATCCCGCGTCTGCCAGATCCACTCCAACGTGATGGCCAGGCTCAAAGGCCTCTTCGGCAGCAAAACCTCCACCATGCTGCAGTAACAAGCCCAACTCGCAAGAGACCAACCCCCCTCCCGAGCCCCGCTCCGATGCCCACCA
>JAESRM010000101.1 GCA_016764635.1 Planctomycetota bacterium | reverse complement strand
CACGCGCTTTTCGAGCCGGTTGAAGTCATGCGGAACCCCTCTGGATAATGATGACCAAGCCCCACCGGTAGACCCGGTAAACCTTCGGTGCATCCCAATCCTCGTGGGAACCGCGCACAGAAAAAGACACCGGGCAGGTCTTCTGACTCACGACTCAAACCCGAGGTTCTCCTTCCCATGCAATGCACAGTGGACATGAACCCCAGTCGTCGATTACAGCGGCGGGACCGCGTTGGAATTTCACCACACTTCCCTGGACCGGATACGCAGGAATCATAGCAGCTCGGAAGGGCGAGGGTCCCCTTTGTGTAAGAAAAGCTCTGCGCAGGCCTCCCGGAAGCCATTGAGGCCTCGAATCAGCCCCTCCTGCCCGACCGGCGAGCCGGGCCCGTCGAGTTAAAACGCCAGGGGCTCCCCCGTATGGAGGAGCCCCTGGCTATCGAGCGGGCAGTGGAATCTAGCCTACTCGATTCGACGTTTGATCCCCATGACACGGTGGGTCGTGGCGGATCTGATGTCATCACTGACCAGGGTCATCTTGTGCCCCTGCTCGGTCCGGATCGTGATGCGGTTGCCATCCCTAGCCAATTCGTAGCCGGTGAATACGCCACCCTTCATGCGCACGCGAACCTTGGGCAACTTGGTGTAGTCCTGGGTGCTCTTGACCTGGGTGCTGAATTGGCCCGGGTCGATGCGCTCCACGCGCTGCACGCGACGGCTGGGAATGCTCAAGCGCCCCAGGTTGGTGGTGAGCCAGACGTAGTTCTGACCGATTCCATGCAAGCGACCTTCGGTGGTTTCCCCATCCTTTCCGATGACGCGCACCGGTCCGACCTTCGGGGTCAACAAGACCGTAGCATTGCCCAAGGCATGCATCGGAATTTCCAGACCTTGCCAGTGTGACGAATCCGCCTTGAGGCGTTTCAGAACACCCATGCGGGGCTTCTTCACCTCAGGTTTGACTTCGACCGGCGTCGTTTCGGAAGAGCGTTCTTCCCCACGACTCGCCATGGAAGCTTGGGCCATGCGGAAAGGCATGTCCGGCCCATCGCCGATGGAGAAGTTCAGCCACTTGGAAGCGGAGAGCGGTTGGAGCTGCCCTTCATCCTCGGCCTGGTTCCAATCGGAATACATGTCCAGCAGATTGCGTTCGCTGGAGGCCCCCGCGATGGGTGCCTGATCGACAGGTTCCACCCGGGCAGCATCCTCTACGGAGTCTGCTTGCGGGGTTGTTTGAACTTCGAAGAGTTCCTCCATGGCGGAGGTCGGTTCCACGTCGGCCTGCGCGATGGCGATCGGCTCAGGTGCCACGAGTACGGGCTCTGCTGCGAGCTCGGACTCTTCCGGGGCGAAAGGGTCCCCCTCGATCCCAAGCTCCGAGGCTACAAGTGCCGTGGGGCTTCCGTCGGTCTGGAAATCTTCTGCCACGTGTGCCACTTCAGCGGCGGAGGGCTCCGCTTCCAATTCGGTGGACGAATCCACGTTTTCGTCGGAAGGCTCGGAGAGCTCAGCAAGTTCCTGCTCGAGAGCGACTTCCTCGCCCCCGGGGTTCAGGTGCTCGGCGGCGAGTTCAACCTCGTTGTCCAGGGACGCTTCCTGCTCTAGCTCATGGACGAGCAAGGGCAATTCGACTTCGAGTTCAGTTTCGGTTTCGACCTGGGACTCGAATTCAGATTCCACTTCGGCCAGTAGGATCGGTTGCTGGATTCCCTCGACGGACTCTTCAGTGGTGTCCTCGAAGATATCCCCAGTTGCGTCCTCGATGAATTCCTCCATCGCGACCTGTTCAGCAACGAGCTCACCTTCGAACTCCGGCTCATCCACGAGCATCGAATTCCCCAAGGGATCGATCCAATCGAATGCAGCGGAACCTTGTACGGGAACCATTCCGATCTCTTCCAGTTCGAAGAAAGGGTTGCCCAGGAACATGGGTTCGATGCTGGCGAGGGTGCCGCTCTCCAGATCCGTCGGAACGGAATACAGGACGACGGGCTCCTCCACGCTTGCCAGGACGCTGGAGTCCTGCTCGACACTCGGCTCGACAAGCGGGCTGGCGTCTTCGACGGTCCACAGGTCGATGATGGCTTGCTCAGCCTCACCCATGGCCACCAAAACGGGCTCTGTGGGCTTTTCGTATCCTTCACCGGCGAGCCAATTGCCCTCAGCATCCAAGCCTTCCGATATGGGCAGGGCGCTCACGGGAGCCTCCTCCACAACGGCTAGCTCCGAGTCCAAAGCTTCGATGGAAACCAGGGCGGTGCCGCTCTGCTCGTTTTCCAACCAGTTCTCCAGGGGGCTGATCAAGAAGCCTTCCTGGCCATCGGGCACGTCTTCGAACCCGGTAACGGGTCCCTTGGCCAGCAGATCATCCACGAAGCCCGGATCCCTGACGAAGTCGTCGAACTCCTCGGCGAGGGCTAGGGATTCCAGTTCCTGATCTTCGAAGGACCCAAGGCTGTCCGCATCGGTGCTGGGCATTTCAGTGCCCTCGATGGACGCCACGGCTTCATCCGCCATGGACTCGTCCACCCACATGAATGCCAACTCAATCGAGCTGTCCTCGTCGACCAGGGCCAAAAGGTTCTCTTGCTCCTCGGTCAGCAGGCTGGCCAATTCCATGGACGGCTCCAGCTCCTCGGCTCCACCTTCAAATTCCAAGGCGATCGAAGGCTCCACCGGAGTGCCCGGTCCCCAAAGGGGCGGCTCGACAAATGCGGCGGTCTCCCTGGGAGCAAAGCTCAGCAAGCGGCCCTGGCTGGGCTGCACGGTGTAAAGCTCCGTGCTAGAGGCCACGCTGTTTTCGAATTCCCCCACGAAGAAAGCAAGGCCAAAGAAGCCTGAAACCAGGGTGCCTTCGGACTCTTCCGGCGAGACTTCAACCAGGCTTTCATCCTGCGCGATCTCCGGGGCCTCTGCTTCCACCTCGAACTCTTGCACAGGAAGCGGCGTCGCTTCGGCCTGGGCCAAACTCTCGGTCTCGATCACTGCCGCGGTTTCCTCAGGGGTTTCCACGGGCTTCAGCACGCTGCCAATCGATCTGTTTTGCGATGAAGGTGTGAAGCCAAACTGGCCCTGGACGACCTTTGTGGTCAACTTGGAGGCGTTTTGCTTCACACTGCCATCGCGCTGAATGTTGCCGCGCAGGCTGGCGATAGATGCGCTCCTCGAGGAGCCCGGAACCTCAAACGTGGGTCCCGAAAGCACTTCGCCCTGGTCTTCTCCGCCGGGAACGAACACCACTCCTCCGCTGCCTGTCCCCTCTTTCTCCACACCCAAACCGGACATGCTGCGCCAGACCAAAAGTCCTCCGACGCTGAGAACTGCCACAAAGACAGAAGGAACCAGGAGTCGCCCAAAGACGCTCGCAGTGCTTTCAGGCTCGCAATAGGAGGCCGCGAAACCGTGCTCTTGGACCTTTTCGTCCACGTCCACCGTCACGGTGGGCTCGTCTAGATTCATCAGCCAGCTGTCGCCTTCGCTGTCCTCGGTGACCACCAGGGAAGGCTCATCTGAGTCCTCCCCATCCAGTAGCCAGTTAGACTCGGAAGCCGGACGCTGGTCAACGGGCTGCGGGGCAAGAGGAGCGGCCTCGCCGTCCAATAGCCAGCTGTTTTGTTCTTCCTGGGGGCCTTGGCCCGCACGGTTCAAGGAATCGGAATCTCCGGGTAGCGGTTGGCCGGAGGGGTCGGACTCGTAAGACATGGAACTTGATGAATGTGGTTGCTTGGGGATGAACCCTTGAAGGGCTGCAGAACTGACCCCCGGGGAGAGGGTCTCACCCGCTATCGACAACCACCCCCTCGCAAATACACATCTAAGCAATTCCCTACCAAGACCCAGTATCAGCCTGAGACGCCGGCCAACCCCTGACCCCCATGGGCCCGCAATCGCGTCCTAGCCATGCGCTAATTCGAGACGCCCCCGCGGGATTTCGAGGCCCACGTGCGGATTCAAGAACTTTTCAGGGTGCGCGCCCCGCCTTTGCGTTGGGTCAGCCCCTCCGCATCCAAGGCTTCCAGGATCGGAATGAGGTACTTGCGCGTGGTCCCCAGGGCATCGCGCAGATCAGCGATCTGGAGCTCCCCGTTGGCCTGGCAACTCTTGATCACTTCGGTCCGCATGCGTGCCATGCAATCCTGATCCAAGTAGAGCCCCTGCCCCACGTGGTGCAGCAGGTTCGAATCGGCCAGGTATTCGAACACCACGGTCAGGTCCGGTTCCTTGAGCCCGCAACTCTTGGCGGCCTCCTCCTGGCTCGGCGGCTGGAACTGCGMACCCTGGTAGAGGTCTTGAAGCTTCTTGGAAGCGGCCAATAGTTCGTCGGCCACCCGGGGCTCGTGACCGCTGAGCGTCAAGAATCCCCCACTCTCCCGACCGATGTCCCCGGTCTCGGCAAGCCGGCCCAGGATCGCGTCCAGCAAGCCTTTGTCCATCTTGGAGCCGCTACGCAGCTCGCGCACGTCCATGCGACAACGGTGGGCATGGCTCTGGAACCGCTCTGCCAGGCTGCGTTTGACCTCGACGCAATAGTTCTGGAGCACGTCCCCGTGGATCCAATGATTGCCCGTGAGCCGTGCCGCCTTGCCTTCTTGTTCCATGCTCGCCAAGAGGCTTGCCACCTCCCCCGTGTCGCGCTTCAAGCCCTGGGCGACCTCCATCTCCGTCAACCAACCGTCGGGAGCCTGGGACAGGATCGACTCCAAAAGGTCCTCCACGGACTGCAGGCTGGCCTCCCTCTGACTGAGCCCTTCCAGGATGAAACCCTTGAAACGCTTCAGCCTGTAGCGGCTCTCCTCCAAGATGACGCCGCCACCCAGGGTCAACAGGGGCGACGCCAGGCGCAGGATGAAACGGTCGCCAGGGGCGCACACCACGGGTTCGTTCAGACGCAGTTGCACAAGGCCTTCCTCCTCGGCTTGCATGACCTCATGGTCCAGCAGGATGACCTCACCCAGCACTTCAGCCGTGCCCGTGTGCAACCGGATCGGCAGGCGATTGCGGATCGGCAGGGGCAAACTCTTGAGAGTGCGCAGGCGCGCGCCCACCAGGGAGATGGCGCCGAAGAATCCGGGTTTGGCCACGACCATTCCGCGCGAAAGCGCGTGGTGATCCACATCGGAAACGTTGATGGCCGTGGAGTGACCGGCCTGGGCGCTCTGTACTTTTTCGTGATAGGCCTGGATGCCGCGCACCTTGCCCCTCATGCCGCCCGGCAATATTTCGACCATCTCCCCCACATTCAGACTGCCCGCCACGCGGATGCCTGTCACGATCGTTCCAAAACCACGCGCGCTGAATACGCGCTGGATAGGC
>JAESRM010000329.1 GCA_016764635.1 Planctomycetota bacterium | reverse complement strand
GTTGCTAAAGCAACGCCGCTGGCCCCGAACCTATAACGATGGAAGTTGTCCGGTCTCGGTACTCCGCTACGCTTACCACCCCCCAAATCGCCCGCGGGGGTATAGGATGTGCACGCTTGCCATTCTCCCCCTGCATCTCCCATCCCAAACCACTTCCAACCGACCCGCTTCCCCATGCGCATCAGCACACTTCTCATCCCCGCCATGACCCTGGCCTTGGTGAGCTCAGCTTATTCCCAGAATAACACACCGGACACGGCAGCACCGATCAACACCTCGGGCTCTTTCGCTTTCGATACAGGCCCTTTCACCACCTCCGGCTTCAACGGTGGAGGCTCTTGCGCTGGCGGCGCCTCCTCCATCAACCAGGACGGTTTCTGGCAATGGACCGCCCCGGCGAATGGGGACTACACCTTCGACACCCTGAACAGCAACTACGACACGAAGTTGAGCGTGCACCTCGGGGTGGGATCGGCCGCTACTTGCGCCGACTACAACGACGACACCTTCGGACTCCTGAGTGAGGTCTCCCTTGACGGACTCGCTGCCGGCGACACGGTCCTGATCCAGATCGGAGGCTTCGGCTCCGACTCCGGCACGGGATCCATGAACATCACCCACTTCGTCGATCCCTGCGATGGCGTGCCCGATGACGCCTTCGAGGACAACGACGACTGCGCTTCAGCCACAGTGATTGGCAACGGTGCCAACACCGGCCTCTTCGTCACGCGTTCCGACCCGGACTTCTACACCTTCTGCGTGGCGGCTGGAGCCTCCGTGCAAATCGACCTGCTCTTCACCAGCGTGCAAGGCAACGTGGACGCCTTCCTTAGGGAAGCCTCCTCGCCCAACTGCGGCAACGGCGCGGGCGCTGGCATTCTTGTGCAAGGCTTCACCGCCACGGACAACGAAGCCATGACCTGGGTCAACACCACCGGAGGCGACGCCGACGTGGTCCTTGAGGTCAATATCAACGCGTTCTCGGCCACCAACTGCAACCAGTACGACCTGGTGATCGCCGGAGCCGAAGGCTGCGGCGGCGGAGGCTCGACCGGCCTGCTCTTCTGCAACCCGTCCACGCCCAACTCCACCGGAAATCCCACCATCCTGGCGGGCTCGTTCGGAAGCGGAGTGGGCAGCGGCCTGCACCTGGAATGCCTCGATGGCGTACCCGGTGAATTCGGCTACTACCTGGCCGGCAACATGGCCACGCCCGGCATCCCGGTCAGCCAAGGCAAGCTTTGCTTGCTAGGAGTCCCCGGCGCCACCTTGTTCCGCTTCAACATAGCCGGCACCCCTGCCAGCTCCATCAGCCAGTTCGACGCCTCCGGCGTGATGCAGAACCTGGCGGGAACCTCCCAGGTGGGCTCAGGCTTCGACGTGCCGTCCGCCATGCAGACGGTAGTCATCATGCCCGGCGAAACCTGGCACTTCCAGGCGTGGCACCGCGACACCGGAGCAGGGGTTGGCGAGTCCAACTTCTCCAACGGCATCAGCGTCACTTTCTAGGACCCGATATTCCCCGGACCGTCGCCAACCCTGGTTGGCGGCGGTCCGAGATCAATCGGAGGAGTCCGACGTGCACACGTCGAATGCGAAGCGCGCCGCTGAGAGCCACAGCACGACGCCCATGGTGATTTGAGCCACCGAGGCCACCCCGTCGATGTGGACCAACCACACGCCGCACCAGGCGCCGAACAGGGAGCCCAGCGCTAACCAACGGGCCATGCGCCAATCGACAAGCCCTTCCCGCGAGTATTTCAAGAGGGAGCGACTGGCGATCACGGCAGCCACCGCCATGCTCGTGGCGCGCGTCCCCAGGTAACCGATTTCGGGCAGCAGGAAGAGCAGGCCGGGCACCATGACCATGCCCCCGCCAATTCCGAGCAAGGGCACGAGCACCCCGGCCAACAAGCCCAGGCCCACCACGCGCCCGTGGTCGAGCAAGCTCAGGTCCGCGTCTGCCAACAGGACCACGTGGTCCGAGGCGAAGATGATTTTCGAGCCCACCAGGATCAGGAGCACGACAAAGATGCTTTTCAAGGTCCGAATTGGGATGCGGTGCACCAAGCGAAAGCCCAGCACGTTGCCGACCAGGGCCGAGACGACCAGCACCCCGACCAAGCTCCACTGCACATCGCTGTTGGCGCGCAGGGATTCACTCACGGTCGCACTGATCGTACCCGTGGCGACCACGGCCAAAGAAACAGCCACCGCACGGCGCAGGGGAAATCCAAAACCAAAGTGCACCAGGGGCGTGGAGAACAAGCCCCCGCCAATGCCGCACAGGGCGCCTAGGGTCGAGATCAAAAAACCCGAGAGGCTCAGGAGCGGCCGGGCGATTTGACGCGGACCGATGTCCCCATCGCCCCCCCCGGAATTGTCATCCTGGGTGCTAATTTGCATCCCCCGCATCGGCCCGCTCGCCGGTCTTAGCGCGTTCCAGGATCGAGGTGGTCGAGCGTCCGGCCAAGACGGGTGCCAGCACGACCTGGCCCCCATGGGACTCMACCCATTCGCGGCCCACCACMCCCTTATCGGCCCAGTCCTCGCCCTTGACRAGCACATCCGGCGTGATGCTYTCGATGATGTCCTTGGGCGTGTCYTGCTCGAAMGGCACCACCGCGTCCACCATTTCCATGGCGGCCAAAACCTGCAGGCGGTCGTCGATGCAATTCACAGGACGCGTGGGTCCTTTGAGGCGCGAGACGCTGGCGTCGCTATTGACGCCCACGATCAGAACATCGCCCTTGTCCCGCGAGAAGCGCAGGTAGGAGACATGTCCGGCGTGGATCACGTCGAAGCAGCCGTTGGTGAAGACGATGCGCTTGCCCTTGCGGCGCCACTCTTCAATGACGCCGGCCAGATCACTTTGGCCCAAGACCTTGCCCGTGCTGGGACGCGAAGCCATCAGGCGCGCCATCAATTCGGAGCGCGTCACCGAGTGGGTTCCGAGGCGTTCCACCACCACGCCCGCAGCATGGTTGGCCATGGCCACCGCATCGGCGATGTCCCAGCGCAAAGCCAGGTACAAAGCGAGCTGGCTGACNACCGTATCTCCGGCGCCGGTCACGTCGTACACGGCGCGCGCCACGGCCGGGATGCGACCCTCCCGTTCGGGGGCCGTGCGGCTCTTGAAGTAAATACCGTCCGCGGAAAGCGTGATCACGATCAGGTCGAGTTCCGCTTTCCGGTTCAGCTCATCGGCGGCTGCGGGCAAGGACTCCAGATCCGGAATGGGCCGGCCGAGGGCCAACTCCGCTTCCTTGCGGTTGGGCGTCACCAGGGTCGCACCCTTGTAGCGCGTGAAGTCGGCGCCTTTGGGATCCACGAGTACGGGCACGCCACGCTCGCGCGCGGCGGCGATGACCGTGGCCAAAACCTTATCGGTCAACAGGCCTTTGCCGTAGTCGGAAAGCACGATGCACTCACAGCGCGCGATCGCTTTGAGGGCGGCCGCGATGATCAATTCTTCGACCTCTGCCGAGATCGGACTCAGGTCCTCGCGATCCACGCGCARCATCTGCTGCACGCCGCTCATCATGCGCGYTTTCTCGATGGTCGGACGGTCCYTGTCGATCACCAATCCGTCCACCGTGGCGCCGATSGCCTCGAACTCTTCGCGCATGGCRCGRCCCAGTCCGTCGTCRCCRACCACGCCGACSACTTCGACWTTRGCCTCCATRGCGACCAGGTTGGCGGCCACGTTGCCCGCRCCGCCCAGGCGCAACTCRTTGGTTTTGACCGCCAACACGGGAATAGGGGCTTCCGGCGAAATGCGKGTCACGTCGCCGATCATGTAGCGATCCATGATCARGTCGCCGATGATCGCCAGGCGCGGGTTGCCGAGGGATGTYAAACGCTCTTCGAGCAAACGGTTATCGATATTCATGGTTCAGTCGGCGAGYTTGGAGAGCACGGCCATGCGGAACAGGGGCAGCARCAACTCGTGCTGACCGATCAGGGAGATGCCGGTTCCCGGGGGACGRCGCACCACATTGGTYTCCGCCCGGTATTGGCGAATCATRTCCAGGTTGGCGGTGGTCATGTTCTCTAGGTTGTGGCCCAGRTTGATGGCCACGCTCACGGCCTTCAAGAAGATCTCGGGCAGGATGACYGCGCAMCCCACGTTGATCCAAACGCCCCCATCCAATTCGGAGACGACTTTGCAAACGTGTTGRAAGTCRGCCAAGGCCGCGGCGCCCAGGTCCGCGCCATCGCAGGCGGGATGCATGTGCACGATGTCGGCACCGATGGACACGTGACAGGTCACGCCCACGCCCAGGCGCACRGCGGCGGCGGGAACGGACAGGTGTAAGTTGGGTGCCTGNTCGTCGACCAAGCAACGACCCAGGGCACGACCGAAGCCGGCTTCGGCGCCTTCTTCGGGATGGGCGCCGCGCTTGGCTGCGCGCGCGATGGCCTTACCCGTCTCGTCGGCAAAACCAAATTCGCCCTTGGGCAATTGAGTATCCACAGCTTCGGAGGTACGACCCACCGTGGCGATTTCATAGTCGTGAATCGCGCCGGCGGAGTTGAGCACTACATGGGTGATCACGCCGCGCTCCATCAGGTCGATGATCAAGGGGGCCAAACCCACCTTTAAAACATGGGCACCCATGGCCACGACCACGGGCTTGCCAGCCTTGTGCGCTGCGACCACCCGATCCACCAGTTGCTTGAAGTGCAGACCCGCGTAGATGTCGGGCAAAGCGTCCACAAAGGCGCTGAATCCGGGCAAGGGCTCGGGCACGGAGCAGAAATCCTTGGTGGTGACCAGGGACTCACGGTCGGCCAACGGGTAGACGTTGACCCCCTGCATGGCCGGGAAGGGATGGGGTGTGGAGGAGGAACTCATGGGAGTGGCGCACGGAGCGAATTGGGGCGCGCACGGAGCGCGCGCCTGCCGGGCAGGATAATCCTTCCGATCCCCTGAATCACCCTGTTGCAGGCAAAGCTGGGACGTAATGCCCGCATTTGTCCCAACAGACCGCTTTTGAAGGGGTTGTTACTACTCCAAGTCCGTCCAGGGGAACGGGTACTCGAGGCCCTTGGCCTGGGCCCGTTTGAGGGCATCCCAGGTCCTGGGCATGCGGCGAAAGCGGTCGTGCAACCACAGGTATTGCTCCGGGTGGCGCCGRATSAGCACCTCGTAGACCTGATTGATGCGCGTGGCGACCTCGGTGGGATTGAGCGAGGCCARATCCTCGGGCTGCAAGACCGGGCCATAGAGCAGCTCGAAAGGCTTGTCGCCGTCGCTCCGACAGCAGGAGTAAAACACGATCGGCGCCCCCACCCTGCGCAGTAAAATACCCGCGCTGCGGCC
>JAESRM010000328.1 GCA_016764635.1 Planctomycetota bacterium | reverse complement strand
GAGCCCGATCAAAGGCTCCCCAGCGGGCTGCACGCGGACCTCCGGCGACACCTGCCGCAAACCAGCTAGAGGCTGCAGGTACGCCAACCAGGCGGCACGTTGCGCCACGGAAGACTCGGAATCCACCGGGGCTTGCGCATCGAACGCAGGGCCTTCGGGCAGCAGCACTTTCAAGTCGCGGGCGGCTTCCAAGCGCGCGATCAGGCCGACCGGTTGATCGAAGAAATAGTCGTTGCGGGACAACTCACCAAAGAGCACCCACAGGGATTGAGCATGGCCTGCTTCGACCGCGCGGCGCGCCAATGCCCGGCGGGCCACGCCCTCGGTCTCCACCAGCAGACGTGCTTGCAGTATCGGCAACAGGTCCTCGGAATCCCCGACCGAGAAGCGCCTCAAGGCAGCCAGGCGCACGGCCAGCATGCGGTCCCCCAGCAACTCCACAAAGCGATCCTGCTCACCGGCTTGCGGGT
The DNA here is from genome assembly GCA_016764635.1 of Planctomycetota bacterium. Classification (GTDB taxonomy): domain Bacteria; phylum Planctomycetota; class UBA1135; order UBA1135; genus NORP259. Next base: position 4,863 of record JAESRM010000328.1, on the reverse strand, counting down.
TTTTGCCGAGGCCCGAAACGAGGGCGGCGCGCCAGGGAAAATCCCGTTGGGCCACCTGCTTCCAGAATTGAACGCGCAAGGCAGCGGTGCGCGCCTCCCCGGGTAGCGCCAAGGTCGCCGCGACTTCGAGCAACTCCGGCCCGACCGCAAACAGATCGGTTTTGGATGCGATGTGCTCGAGTACGGCACTGTGGGCCACCGGGCCCATTTTCATCAGGCGCTGGGCGGCCTGCGGCCGAACGACCGGCGAACCCTGGGTGGCCGCCCGAATCAATTTCTCAAGCCGAGCGGGCGTGATCTCGCGTTTCTTCCGGCCCTGCCCCAAGGCGCATGTCTGCCCCACGAACAGGGCGATCAACAGCCAGACCGTGAAGCGTGCCGGGGAACTCAACGGGGCTCTCGCCCAGGAGAAACCGACTTGTCTTCCGGCTCTTGGGGATCGAAGGTGTCGATGCTCAGGCGGTACAAGCTGGTGACGAAACCATCCTCGTCCTCCTCTTCTCCGATGCTCAGGATTCCCTCGAATTGGCGCCGCCCGGGATCGAATGAGGCTCCCCCTTCTCCGATATCAACGTGCACGAAGTGGTTCAGCTTCGAGCGGCCGCACTCGCATGATTGGGGCACGAGTTCAAACGTGTCGGATCCCAAAGGTGTGCCAACGGCCATGTAGCCTGCGATTTTCACGCGTCTGCCATCGAAGGCCATGACTTCATCGGGAACATCCTGCCCGCGGCGCCATTCGATGGTTGTGAGGAATTCGATGGTGACTAGAACGGTGGCTTCTTCCTCTTCGTCCTCTTCGTCCTCTTCCTCTTCTTCCTCCTCTTCCTCTTCTTCCTCCTCTTCTTCACCTTCCTCCTCTTCTTCACCTTCCTCCTCGTCTTCACCTTCCTTCTCGTCTTCGTCCTCGTCTTCGTCCTCGTCTTCGTCCTCGTCCGGGTCCTCCCCATCGCCATCCTGATCCGCGGTCAAAATCGCCGTCGCGGCAACCTGCTCACCAAAGAATGAGGCCCAAGCCCCGGGCAGGGCAATGCCCATGCACAGCAGCATTCGTAGCAGGAAGGAGGAAAAACCCATGGGAGTCATTCTAAGCATATCGACCGGCGAGACCGCACCGCGTGCGTATCTTCCCCGCAAAGTGTACGTTTAGAACCAGGATGGTGCGCTCCCGCCCCGCTGAACGCCCCTCTTAGGCAGTTCGGTACTGGGTAAATTTTCGGCGGCGAAAGGGTCATCGGCGGGCTGCAAGGCGCCTTCCCGGCGCGCCACCGGAATCAACTCCACCTGGGGCTCCTCGGTTTTGGCGGGATTCCCCGTCTGTGAGTCCAGCTTGACGCGCAGCTCGATGTTGGCTGCAAACAGGGCCGTCATGAGTTCGCTCTTGCGCTCAAATTGCCCATCCGCCTGGGCCAAGCCCTGGACCTCCGCGTACTTGGATCCCACGCCGGAGTCCACTGCCTTGGTGGCGAGCACGCGGGCCAATTCAGCCTCCGTGTTCTTCAATTCCTTGTTCAATTTGGCCACGCGCCGCGCGAGCAACTCGGTCTCTTTCTTTTGGCGATTGAGTTCGGACTGCTGACCGCGGCGGCGTTCTTGGCGCAGGGCGCCCACTGCGACCTTGACAATTTCCTGCTCGAGCGGAGACAAGCGTTGTGCATCGCCGCCCCAAGAAGTGAAGACGCCCTTCAACGCGGACTGCAAAGTTTCATCCTCCGGCCCCTTGATGCCGCGCTTCTCGGACAGGAGCTCCTGGTTTTGCGCCTGATTCTGGCGCCGATTGCGCAACTGTGATTTGAGCTGGTCCAGTGCGGAGCCCGCTTCGGGCGGAGCCGCCTGGGGCCCGCCGCCTTGGATCAAACGCACGAACTCCTCGCGGGCTGCGTTCGAGAATGCCTCGTGATCCTCACCCACCGATCCCAGGGTACGCTCGATCAGGGCGCGGTTGATGGCCTTTTCGATCAGCCCCGCCACCCGGGACAGACTGACGGAACGCACCTTGCGCACACCGCGTGCATGCATTTCTTGGGGCGTGGTTTCCCGCGCCCAGCGCCGCACCACATCCGTGAGGGCATTGTCTAGATTGGCTTCCATGGGTGATTCCAGCCGGGATGAGGTCGATCGACGACCAGCCCAAGGCCTTTTCCAATGCCCAAGCTAGACCCGCCGCCGCGCCCACACAAGCGTTCCTTGCAAGCTCTCGTGGCACGGGCGTCCCGCATCCTGGAACCCCCACCTATGACCGCGGCCCCGCAGCCCTCGCGGGCGGCGGGGCCGCGGTGATTGTGAAAGGGATTTCCCTTACTTCACTTACTTCTCTTCGCCGCCCCAACCGGAAACGGTCTTGTCATTGGTGGGCTGCTCGTAGGTGTAAGAAGTACCTTTGCGGTCCTTCACGTCCTTGGTCCAGAAGTAGTACGGGTTCACTGCCACGAAGTCGCCGATGGCCATGGCGAAGCCGATCAGGGGGTAGACCGGGATAATGTCCTGGAGCAGGGCGCCGTGGATCCAAGAATCCTCGGAGTACTTTTGGTTGACGTGCTCGTCCCAGTTGCGTGAAAGACGCTTGGGACCGGAGACGCAGGAGCTGAAAGTAAGGAGTGCTGCGAGGGTCAAGCCCGTGCAGAGGGTGCGATTGATTTTCATCGGAGTGTTCGTTGTGAGAGACAGGGGGGAATTGCGCCGCGTCAGAAGCCAAGGCTGGGTCCTTTTGCGGTGGCCCGCGGGCAGGGTAACGGGCCAACGGAATGGGCCTGCCCACAATCATTGAAAATAAGGCAGATTCGACCCTTTGCGCCTTTCTGCATGCCGTTCGGAGCTGGAGTCTTTAACATTGCTGGCCCACCCCCACGCCCAGCGCAACCACATGACCGTAAATTTAGGATCCCTTGCCGCCGCAACCTTGCTGATCGGCGCGGCCTTCGCCGCCCCCAGCCAGGACGCCGTCGAAGCCGCCAGTCAACACCTGGGTTTGTACTCCAATACCCTGGCCGATATCGGACGGCCCACGGCCATGGCCTACGGAACCGACGGCGACCTCTGGGTGGCTGACTCGTCCACCGGCCGGATCTTCAAATTCGACAGCGCCGGCAAACCTGCGGGCGAAGTGCACTGGAGCTCGAACGGTTCCTTGAGCGGGTTGGCCATCGCGGACAACGGCAACCTTTGGATCAGCATCCCCGCGGAACGCACGGTCCGCAGCTTCTCCCCCAATAGCTATCCCGCGGGCACGCTTTCGGAACCGAGTCCTAACTCGACCCGTCCGGGCTTTCTCGACCCGCGCGGCTTGACCTTGCATGACGGACGCATCTGCGTGGCGGACGCGGGTTGGGGCCGCGTCGACATTTTCGCGGCCGACGGGACCTGGGAAAAATCCATCGGCGAAGGGTTGCTCAAGAACCCCCAGGATGTGTGCGTGGATTCCCTGGGTCGTTTGCTGGTGGCGGATACGGGGAACTCGCGCATTTGCGCTTTTGACTTCGAAGGTGAACTGCTCGAAACGTTTGGCGAATGGGGCTGGTTCCCCGGCCTGTTCTCCGACCCCACCGCGATCGAAAGCCAAGGGGAGCGCATTTATGTGGCCGACCGGGAGAACCAACGCATTCAAGTCTTCGGCCTGCACGGCGCGCCCATCTAYCGCATCGGCTTGCACGCYATCCTGCCRCGCGAAGGCGAAGGCACCYTGCACTACCCCACGCACYTGGCCGTGCGCCCGGACGGCCAACAATTGGCTTTGGCGGAGCCCATGGACGGCCGCGTGCAAGTCTTCGGCATGGGTCCAGGCAGCTCGCCTCCCCCGCGCATCAACCGCCCCACCGATCGCCAGCCCGCTCCGCACTACGGCACCCACTGGGACATCGGCGCGGGTTACTTGGCTATCCCCCAACCGGAAACCCACTCGATTCGCATCTACGACCTGCGCCAGGTGGACATCCCCGAGGGCGACAAACAACCGGGCACGCCCACTTTGGTCACCGAGCTAGGCGGCTTCGGCACGGAGCTCGGCCGTTACACCGGTCCCGGCGGACTCTGGATCGGCGGCTCCCCGCTCACTTTGCTGGTGTGCGATGCGGGCAACGGACGCCTGGTGGAAACGCGGCTTGACCTCGACCAGGAAAAGGATCTGGGCTTCAGCCTTTTGGCCGGCCGCGTGCAGCGCGCCGTCAACTTGAAAGACCTCAACGCGTCCAGCGCTGGCTTTGCACGCCCCTGGACCCCGCGCCCCATCGACGTGGAGCGCGCCGCGGATGGCACGACCTTCGTCCTTTGCGATCTGGGTCGCGAAATCTACGTGCTCGACCCCGACTGGAAGCTCACCCGCCGCTTCGGTGCGACCGCCGACAAGCCCTGGCAACATGCCGTGGCCCTGGGCTGGAACGAAAGCACGCAGCAGCTCTTTGTATGCGACGAAGGCGCGGGGCTGGTGCACGTCTACTCGGGCGCGGGCCAATGGGTGACCTCCCTCGGCGCGGGAATCCTGAAGCGCCCCTACGCGGTTTGCTTCGACTCGCAAGGCCAAACGCGCATCATCGACCGCCAAGCCTGCACCCTGTTCACCTTCGACACCCAAGGCCAACTCCAGGGTCGCCAGGGCCTGCCCGGCATCGATCGCCAATCGTTCTTCGGCCCCACCGACGTGGACATGGATGATCGCGGCCACGTTTACGTGTTGGACCACGGCAACCACCGCGGCATGGTTTTTACCTCAAGCAACACTTGGTTCCACGCCTTTGGCTCACGCCTCTACACCAAACCCGCACGCCTGCCCAATACCATCAAGGTGGAAGGCGGGGAGGGCTCCGAATGAAGATCTCCCAAGCCACGCTCGTTTTACTCTGCCTTGCCCTGTTCGCCTGCAACTCCAGT
>JAESRM010000365.1 GCA_016764635.1 Planctomycetota bacterium | reverse complement strand
TCGATCCCGATGTTGAAGATCGGGGACTCCTCATAAGCAGGGCCCGCGCCGGTCGTCCCGAGCACGCCCTGGATGAAGTCAATGCTCCCCGAGTCCCCAGTGAGGAGTCGGAGAGTAGTGCTGGATGAACCAGCGCTGGTCGTGTGAGGCCTTCGCACGCATGCAAGAGACCTTGAATGGGCGGCTGATCCGAATTACGGTCCCTCTCATGGCATACACTCAAAGGCGTCGCAGGGCGTCGCGGGCCAGGCGGTTAAAGATCACACTCAGGTTCAACCTCCTGGAATCCACCGTCCTCGGAAGGGCCAGCCACCGCACGCATCGGTCCTCGTGGGCCAGGCGTCAGCTACTCCTACACAGCGCTGAACTGGTGCGCAGGGGCGAGGCAGCCGCAAACGAAATAAGCCGCACGCGAGACCAGATGGTCAACGTGCGGCTATCAGATGAGGAGGCCCGCATGATCGCGGTCGCTCACTCGCTGTCGGGCTCTAGGCTACGACTCAGTGCCTGGGCCCGGTCCGTCATCGTCAGTCGGTCCGAACATTTCCTCGACGACTGAACGCAGCCAGGCATCCGGGTCTTGCTTCGGCATCACCCACTGGGAGCCGATTGAGAGGCCCATCTCGGCGGCCATGTCTTGGTTCTGGCGGAACTCGGCCTTGACCATCGAAGTGATGAGGTCGATCTTCACCGTGTGGATCAGGCGCTCCAGGTCCTTTTTGCTTGCGCCGGGGCATGGGGACTTTCGGAGGTAGTATTCGTTGGGTTTCATATGGCACGTGGATGATAACCCCTTTTTAGGCACCGTGTGGCGTATATGACGTGCGGGGTAGACTTTCTTCCATTGAACTTTTTTGCGATTCATGGTCCAACCGGGGAATGACGAAAGCAAATAGAGAAGAAGCCCCGGTCCCGGAAGTCAAAATCACCTGCCGATCCTGCGAATATGTCTACTACGTGCCGCAGGGCGCGCCGGGTTTGGTTTGCCCATCATGCAGCACAATGACCCATATAATGCGGGAGCCTGAATGGGAGGGCGAGTCGAGCGACAAGCCCTAGCCCAAAAAAGCGCACCCCAAGATCACGAGCACAAAGCCCAGCCAGGTCAACAGCCAGGCGTCCCACTCGTCGTCTTCGGGGGTCAACGGGGACTCTCTGGATAGGGGGCGACTATTGAGGTCCGGTCGGCAGGGATCGGATTGACCCCGCCATCCAGGTTCATGCCAAACCCATAGCTGTACCCCATCATCCACAGCTGCTCGAAGGACCATTGCGGCACTTCAGCCTCCACCGCGCCCTTTACCGGGAACAGCAGCCGGGTAGCCATCAGCGCCGCAGCACAGCCCTTCAGGAGGTTTCTTCTGTTCATCCTCCTAACCATCGCTGGCCTCCTGCTCCTGGGGGAATAGAGCGTTGAACTGCCTACGCATGTTTAGGAATACCGGCAGGTCGTGAGGGCAATCCCTGCCAATACCGACGTTTAACACCTCGTTAAACGCCCCCACAGCTTCCCGCACCCTAACCACCTCAGCCTCGGCCTTGGCGAGTTCGGCGCGGAGGGATTGGAGTTCGGACGCCTCTTCCTCGGGGAACTCGGTCAGCTCCCTTGTTCGGTACTCCAGCTTGTGCCGAAGCTTCTCACCTTGGTAGTTGGGGCCGGACCAATCACTCCACTCACCATCGGACTGCGCCTGTAGGTGGGCGAGACCCCGTTCCATTGCATTGCGTGATCGGTAGCATCTATGGTGCCTCCAGACTCCTGCCCTGCATCGGTCTTGAAGCTTGAACCCCCAGTGCGTGCGGAGTTCGGCGGTCCTAGCCYCTAGCGAGTAGCGTTCAAGCCACTCAATCCAGGTTCCGATGCAAACAGCCTCGACAACGCCTCCGCTGYTGATGTGCAGGAACTTGCGCCGCATGTCTCCGACGATTCCGTCTATTGCGCGGTCGGTCATTGAGATGCCTCCTTGGTAGCTGCGAAAATCGCCTTGATAAACTTCACGGCCCAATCAGGCAGTTCGATCTTGTCAGCGTTCGCGGTGTAGTAAGCCTCGGCGGTGTCGCCAAACTTGTAGCCCATCGCCATCCAGTCAATGACCATGCACACGCAATGGCATTCAGCCTCGTATGGGTTGTGATACTCCTTCGGGGCCCAGTGCTGCCAGTGGTGCGGGTTCTCGTCCTGGTGGTGCTGCCAGGCAGCGGCAAAGCCGCTTTTGTCCTTCTCGCCGACCGGGCAGAAGTTGCGCTGGTATTGGATGAACTCCTCGGGTGAGACCTTGCTCAGGTCGTGCGCCCTCACCATCGCGTCGATGGAGAACCAACGGTAGTCGTCGTAGATGAATGGCATGTTCCGGCATGGCTTCTGGAGCGCCTTCCACGCTCGCTCTACGTTGGCAACGTGCTCGTCTAGGTAGTCGCAGTATTCACGGATCTTGGCGGTGTGCTCAAGCAATTGCATTGTCATTTCGTTCTCTCTCGGGTTAGGCTTCATCGCTGGCCTCCTGCTCTTTTGCGATCTCTTGGAGGATGGCCTCGGCACGATCTAGCACATCGGAGGTTTGGTGGATGTAGCGGAGTCGAATACTCTGGACGTGCTCTGACTCGATCAGGCGCTCTGCCGCCCAGCCGTTGAGTAACCCATCCCGCTGCCCCCGCACCCTAACCACCTCAGCCTTAGCCTTGGCGAGGTCGGCGCGGAGGGATTGGAGTCCTTGGCAGGCCCAGCACACGCGCTCCTCGACATCGAGCCCAGTCTCTCCACAGTCCTCGCACTTCACACCCCACCCCCATCCAAGAGCCGAGGGAGGCGTCCGGTGGCGGCTAAGAATCGAATAACAGGGATTAGGTCAAGCGCCTTTTCTGGAGTGACGGCGAACACGCCCAGGGTCGGCGCGTCAAAGCCAGCCTCAGTGTAGAAGTCAATCATTTCGCCGTTCCCTCCTCCGGGGTAATCTCCCCACCATACGGTGCTCTGAGCCTGCTCCACCCAATCAGGCACCAACGCGCTTTCCTGCTCGGGGGTCATGTCTTTGTAGTCGGGGGTCATTTCGTTCTCTCTCGGGCTAGGGGGTTTCAGGGGTTTACGTTTCTCTAGCGCCCGTATCTTGTCGAGGTCGCTTGGCTCTGGCAGGGGGGCATGGCACCTCCAACAGGCGTCCTTGGGGCGATTACGACCCCAGTAGATTGCGTCAGGCATGAGCAGCCAGGACTTGTGCCCGAACACCTTGCACCAAAGCCTAGCCAGGAGGGCGCGGGGGGTGATTAGCATCCGTCACCTCCAGGGTCGTGGGCAGTCATGGCGGCAGCAAGCAACAGGGAGAAGATTACCGCCAAGAACGGGAGGAATACTCCCCTCTTCGCTAGAGGCAAGGTGTCAAAGTAGCTGCTCAGGCCGTAGGCGATTCCGAGAGTCGCAGCGCAGATAGCGAGCGCAGCAACGGCCGCAATTAGGAGGGCGCGGGGGTTGGGGAGGGTCATTTGGGTAGGTCCTCCCGTAAAGCCTGCTCCACAGCACTCACGGTGCTTTCAAGACGTTCCAGTATTAGGTGTAACGCCTCGTATCGCTCGGAGCCTCCAGAGCCGTACATGCGTACAGGGTCGTACCCCTTCATATTCAGATACCACGCCACACCGTTATGGCGTAGGGCGATGCCAAGTCCTGTGCCTTGCAGCGTGAATACCGTGGGCTTCTTTTCGAGCCAGTGAATCACGACTCCACCCCCCGCGCCTTGGCCTTCCGGTCGCGCTTCTCTTGGGCCTTGCGGATCTTCTCCGATTGCACCCAGTCGGGGGTTTGCTCGGGAACAGCTTTACGAGCCTTGGTCGCCTTGCGATCTAGGGAATGAGCGATAGCCAACGCCTGATCCCGTGTGAGTTGAGGTCTACTCATTCATCCCCTCCCTCGCCGCGTGTGAGTGGGTTGAAGAGGGCGTCAAGCTTCTCCACTCGGTTTGCCACGTCCTCGCATTGGTGGACCCACTCCATAGGCGGATCGTCAATTGGACTACACGCGCCCGGCATCTCGCCGACTAGGAACTCCCGCATCTCCGCAACAGCCTTCCGCAGCGCCTCGTTCTCGGCCTTGAATTTTCCGTATTGGGTTATGAACAAGGTATGGCATCCACGGCAGGCTCCCTCCTCCGGGTCCCGAGGGTCGCCACACAAATCGCAGCCGCAATCTGCTAGGCGCTCCTTTAGCGCCTCATTCTCGGACTTGAGCCGCTCAAGCTCGTTCAAGATGTTCACACCTCCAAGCTCTAATTCGTCCAACGTTCCCTCGCTCGGCTGGTTACTGGGGTCTCTCAAATCATCCTCCACCGGGATCTCAACCCCACAGCTCCGGCAGTACACGGGGCGGTCGTGGGAGAGTACGTCCTGGACTTTGTCGCAGTTCATGCAGACGGCTAGTTGGTTATTGGGGGTGGGCATTACAGCGCCTCCTTTGGCCGCATTACCGCGACTACCGCATTCCATGCGTCGGCAAGAGCGCGTTCAATCCTCGGGAGACTAGTCGGCAGAGAGCTGGCCGGGAACCCGTATGCCTGTAGGTTGAACCAGTCGCCACACTCGCGGGTCAACGTGACGCTGGCCCACGCCTGGGGGTCGCCCATGTACGTCCGTGAATGTATGCGGACCTCGATTTGGCTTTTCTTCTCGTTGGTTTCGCATGGCATTGACGGGTGCCTGGACCTGCGATACCCGAAGAACTCGCAGTCGCCCTGGGCCGGGCCTATCTGGAAGCCGTCTGACAGTAGCCACTCTTTCGCTTGCTTCTGGTCCATCACTCCCCACCTCCCTGCTCTAGGGCTATGTGGGCTTTAAGGGCTCCAAGAATTTCATGCACCATGACATGAGTGCTCTCTCCCGAGTTGTGGCGTAAGGCGTCCTCAATGACGAGCCGCGCTCCATCCCCCAACACGTAAGGCTCGCTTGTAGGTTCGGGCTGGGCGGCTAGGTGGTCATTGAAGAGTTGGAGGATCTCATTCGCTGGCTCCGGCGAAGACCTATCAAATGCCCGCCAGTGGACGGCCCGGATTTTGTCAACCAACGCCCCAGAGCCCACTTCACCCGCCGCCCTGGGGGCTGCCTCTAGGGCTTCTAGTTGGTAGAGTCGTTCATTGGTGGCGAAGAGCCCGTTGGTGTGATTCCTCTCCAACTCCCCCACCCGCTTTTCGAGCGCCTTCAAACTCGACACATCCACGAGCGTCTCATCGTTAAGCTCCTCGGTGCGCTCCTCGACTCGCTCTAGGCGCTTCAATAAGCGGGCTATAACCTCTTGCTGCTGCTTATAGGTAGAGTCTGAGGTGGTCAACCGCTTTTCGAGGGCTTCGAATCCTT
>JAESRM010000100.1 GCA_016764635.1 Planctomycetota bacterium | reverse complement strand
GATTTTCATGGCTCGGATCTTCAGCATGACCGGCTTGCTCGTACCGCGCAGCTTGTCCATGAAGCCCAGAGCGCCAGCCAGGCGCCCGTCCTCTTCCACCAAGGATACGGTGCCCTGCTCGCGCAAAATGGGTTCCGCAAGTTTGTGCATTTGGGCCTGATCGTGCCCTCGAGAGGAGGCTCCGTTCCAGCTGCCGATCCAGAGACGGTGTCCGTCCTCGGTTCCTTGAACGCCTTCACCCGGGCGGGCTTCGAAGTCCGTCACGGGCAAGGTTTCGATAYSRYGSGCCAYKNCWKCRYCGRYGAMYGYRCGGRMKANGGSKTTKNCNKCRYKMAAGSSKKCYWCGRAWGCGSCAYSKCWCRMKRMSKWGYYYACGTCGTCGCCATCCCGGTGGGCGACAATCCGCGTGAGCTTGGGTTTGCCTTCACTGAGCGTGCCGGTCTTGTCAAAAGCGATGACGTCGACCTTTGCTAGGTTCTGCAAGGTCTCACCGTTGCGGATCAAGACGCCTTCCCGGGCGGCCCTTCCACTTGCGACCACCACAGCCATGGGTGTAGCCAACCCGAGTGCGCAGGGGCAAGCGATGACGAGGACTGCAACCGCGTGCACGATGGCGGAGTGCAGGTCCGCATGGGAATACCACCACCAGGCCGAGCCGCTGGCGATGAGAAGCACAGCGGGTACGAAGACGGAAGCCACCCGGTCCACGATGCGTTGCACGGGCAGTCGGGAGGATTGGGCCTCATGCACGGCGGATGCGATGCGGCCGAGGCTCGATTCCGCGCCAACACCTGTGGCGCGCAAGGTCAATGTCCCTAGGCTGTTTTGTGTTCCTGCGCAGACCCGGTCACCTACTGTACGTTCCACGGGCATGGGTTCGCCGGTCACCATGGATTCGTCCAAGGTGGAGCGACCTTCGAGTATGACACCGTCCACGGGGATGGTCTCGCCGGGACGAATCAGCAGTTGATCGTCCACATGGATGGCGGCCAGGGGAACCACGGTCTCCTGACCGTCCTTGATGCGCGTTGCTGTCTTGGGCGCGAGGTCGAGCAATTTGCGGACGCTGTTTGTAGCGACGCGGCGGGCGTGTCCTTCCAGAACTCGGCCGAGCAAAACGAAGGCCAGAATCATCGCGGCGGAGTGCACGTGATGGGTGAGATCGCCGAGGTAGTCCGGCCAAATCAAACCAGCGACTCCGGCTCCGAAGGCGGACCAAACGCCGAGGGAAACCAGGGTGTTCATGTCCGGTGCAAAACGGCGTACGGCGGCCACGCCCTCTTTGAGGACTTCCCGCCCGGCCAAAATCGGCGCGGGAGCTGTGACCAGCACGGCGACGATCGGCGGGGCGCCCACGAGCATGGAGGCCACGCCGGCCACCGAGCAGGCAGAGGCGATGGCCAGATTCCGTTTTTGCAGCTTCAGGCCTTCGAGTTCCGCCTGCTCTTGGAATTCCACGTCGGCTTCGATGGCGCGGTTGCCGAGAATACCCTCGGGGGCGCTGAAGCCTTGGGATTCTAGGGCTGAAAGGAGCTCAGCCTCATCCAAGTCTGAGCTGGCCTGGATCGTGGCCGTGCGGCTGCCAAAGTGAACCTCTGCAAACGTCACCCCAGGCAATTCTGAGAGGGTGCGTTGGATCGAGTTGGCGCAACCCTGGCAGCTCATACCAGCTACGGGGAATTGGGTTGTTTGGATTTCCTGTTTCATTCGGTGCCGAGATTGCGTTCCAAGGGGAGCGAAGGGCGCGTCAAGCTAAGCCCTAAAATAAGCAAATCCAGGGGCCAATACAATTATATGGGGCCGCGAGCTAGCCCACTGGGATGGGAGCCAAAGATCTTGTCTGGAAGCCAGTTTCGGGCAGGGAATCCTGTTCGGGCGACAGCGGGGGCTGGATTTGCAACGATTGCATCTTCCGGGCTGGAATCCGGGGGGGTAGATAGGCCAAATGGCTGCTATGAGCAGTAGATACGCCGCCGTAAAGGCCTACCACAACGCCGAGTTCATGAACTCCCGGACCGCCCGCCCGCTTCGAATTCTGGCCGAGTACATCGAGCCGGAGGCGCGCTTCGAGGAATTCAACATCAAGGACACGTTGGTTGTGTTTGGTTCCGCGCGCATTCTCTCAAGAGAAAAGGCCCTGGAAGCTCTCGAGGAAGCCAAGAAGTCCGATGGGGATGTGCCCAAGGCTGAAAAAGCCTTGGAGATGAGCGTCTACTATGAAGCCGCCCGCGAACTCTCGCGCCGCCTCACGGAGTGGTCGAAGACCCTCGAAGGCAGCGCAAAGCGCTTTGTGATTTGCTCCGGAGGGGGCCCTGGCATCATGGAAGCCGCCAACCGCGGAGCTTCTGAAGCCAACGGGGAGAACATCGGTTTGAATATYTCCCTGCCTTTTGAGCAGAACGACAACCCCTATATCACCCGCCGACTTTCGCTGGAGTTCCATTACTTCTTCATGCGCAAGTTCTGGTTCAACTACCTGGCCAAAGCCATCATCGTGATGCCCGGCGGCTTCGGCACGCTGGACGAATTCATGGAGACGGTGACCTTGATTCAGACCTCGAAGATCAAGAAGCGCTTGCCCATGGTGCTGTTCGGAACCGATTTCTGGAGTCGCGTTCTGCACTTCGAACCCATGGCTGAGTACGGCACGATCAGCCCCGAGGACGTGAATCTGTTCTTCAGGACGGATTCCGTGGACGAGGCCTTCGAATACCTGACCACAGAGCTTTTGAGGGAAGAGGACGCCGACGAGCCCAGCGAATAGGACCGAGTCACGGTTCGGGACACAGCCCTCCAGAAGCAACCCCCACGGGTGGCTCCTGGGGGGCTTCTTCGTTGGTGTTGGTTTCGGGCCCATCCAGGTTCGGGATTGGGGTACAAAAGAGCCCGGATTGGGGCATTTTGCCCGGGAAACGAACCTGCTTCCCAACACCCCGCGTTCTGGTGGCAAACCCCCACAATGGAATCCACAAGTACCCACCCCGAATTGGAACGACTGCTGACCCATCAGGATTGGCTTCGATCCCTGGCTCGCCRTTTGGTGGGAGACGCAGCTGCTGCAGAGGACTTGGTTCAGGAAACCTGGATCGCGGCGCTCAAGAGCCCCCCGGACCCGTCTCGGCCGGCGCGCCCTTGGTTGGCCGGGGTGGTGCGACGCCTGGCGAGCATGCGGGCGCGCGGAGAAGGGCGCCGAGCCCGCCGCCAGACACAAGTCGCCAAGCCGGATCTCTTGCCGTCCACGGCGGATCTTGTGGAGGAAGTGGATACCCAGCGACGCCTCGTGTCCGAAGTGCTGGAATTGTCCGAGCCCTATCGCACCACGGTCATGCTTCGCTATTTYCAGRACATGACTTCCGCGGAGATCGCCCGGCAYCAGGACGTTCCGGCGGGMACGGTTCGCTGGAGGCTCAAGCGCGGKTTGGATGAATTGCGCGAGCGACTRGATSAGTCGTTTGGAACCCGGGATAATTGGTGCATCGCGCTCTTGCCCCTGGCGAAGCTTGGCTTGGGCACGGGTGCGGGTGCGGCAGGAACCGCATCTGCTGGGACCGTTGTTACTGGAATGGCCTTGCTGGCGAAAGTCGCCGCAGGCATCCTGGCGATATGGGGTTTGTTTGAAATACCTGCTTTGCTCTCTAGCAAAGCGGACTTGGTATGGGCGCGGGACCCCGCGGCTGAACTGGTATCGTTGCAGCCGGAAGGCTCCAGCGAGTTAAAAGTCGAAGAGGCGGCGGTGGTCACCGAAATTGTGGAACGCGACACAGTGGCTCCTAAGAACCGTAGGGTTCGGTTCTTGGACGGAAGCCGCGAGCCCGTCGTAGGCCTACGCGTGGTCTTGGATGACGGCAAAGATGAGTCCCATCTCTCTATGACCGATGAACTTGGCGAAGTGTCCTTTGTCACCGCCATGAAGCAGGGCGATCTCTATGTTCAGCAGGGAAGCAGTTTCTTGCAGCGCCTCCAGGTTGAGTTCACCGCCACGGCCGTGGATGTGATTCTTGCGGGAGGCGCCCAATTGACCGGACGTGTACTCGCGGGTCAAGGTGAGCAGGCGAGCAGCATCGCCATGGGGCAATTGACCCTGCGTTTGGATTCAGACCAAGTCCTCTGGGAGGGTGGCGGTTTGCCCCGGGGCATTGCCGCACACTTCGAGGCCGCTTCTTGGATCGAAGCCTCCACGGATGAATTCGGAGCCTTCCACTTCCAAAACTTGCCCCGTGATTGGAGTGGTAAGTTGTGGCTTCCCGCGGGGGTGGTCGTGCAAGGCGCAGACCGTCGCGAGCAGGCGGGTCGCTTCGTGTATTTCGATGCACCGCACTCCGACGCGATCGTTTCTGTGCAGAGATTGCCCCGTTTGAAGGGGCGTGCATTGGGCTCAGAAGGCAAGCCGATCGCGGGAGCTAAAGTGCTCTGTTGGTTGGATGGCGCGGCTCTGCCTTTGATCGGCACCTCTGGCGACGAAGGCTATTTCGACGTGCAGTTGGACTCGGACGGGCGTTCGGGAATGAGGGTTGAGTTGGTTTCAGGGGACGATCAATCTCGCCGGGTCTTGCAGTTCGCCGGGGATCAAATTCCCGAGGGATTCGACCTGGGTGAGGTCATGATGGGCTCGACCTCGCGTTTGGCATACAGGACGGTCACGCCCGAAGGGCTGGGGATCGAAGGGGCCCAAGTTGTGGGTGATGGCGTCCTGTTGGCAGGTGTCTCAACCAACGCTGAGGGTTACGGGGAAGTGCAGTTGCCGAGCGATATGGAGACTCGATCCATTCAGGCCTTCGGCTTCCGGCACGGGGAGATTCCCGCCGGAGTTGGCACCCAGGAGTTGCTGGTCGAATTGGCGCCTGCCGCCATGGTGACCTGGCACGTGATCGATGATCGTGGCCATTCTTTGGAGGGCGCGACATTGCGGGTTCGCAGCACTGGGCGGTTGTTTGCAGATGGTGATAGCCATGCGCCTTCGCTCGTGGAYAGCGCCMGCATGGTYGGRACYTTYGTCGAGCAGGSGGGKGATGARCAGCCCTATGGCGAGTTCCRTGCTGATCWGACCGGTCGTCTACARCTCTCCAATCTGGTTSTSGGCGGRCCGATTTGGGTTGAGGTCTTGGACCAGGTTGGGCACTTGATCCATGAGGCTCGGCTGGGCTCTTTGATCGCTGGCGAGCGTCGACTGGAGACCATTGAAGTGCCGATTCGCCTGCAGAGCTTCCACGGATTGGTCCATGACAGCTCGGGGGTGGTTCTGGTGGGCGTTGAGTTGGAGCTCGCAGATTCTGAGGGGCAAGCCATGGCTCGCAAGGTGCATTTGGTAAATTGCGCACCGGTGGCGATGCCAGTGACCTGACACCGA
>JAESRM010000099.1 GCA_016764635.1 Planctomycetota bacterium | reverse complement strand
CATGCAGCGCCTCCCCCGGCCTATTTGTGGACTTGCGGCGAGGATGTATGCACTTCGAAACACGCGCCCTGACCGACGCTCAAGCCATTTGGCGAACAGTTGCTATCATGGTTTCCTACCGAGGCCGYCTCYTGCCAAGCCTTTCTCGACAAGCYCTGCCCCACATTCTCCTCATCTGCCCNATGAGCTTTTCGACCCGCACCTGTTCCTTCCRAATGGTRGGYGCTCTCGCACTCGCCTCGTTTTTCATCCCCAGCGYCMTGGCGCARGACGGCGATCGCGCGCTTCTGATTGTGGATCCGGACAATAAGGAATCCATGTACGTGGCGAATTACTACCAGAAYGCYTACGACATYCCKGCAAGTCATGTGCTGTACATGGAGCCCGGAAGTGGCGGAACCTACGCYCAATTGGCGGCCTTGCARCTGCCCAGTTTTTTGGCGAGCCTCAAGAACAAGGGCATCGAYGAGCAGATCGACTACGTGATTCTTCCYCCGGGGGATCACTACAAGGTCAGCGCATCSGGCCTCGTGGCGGACAAYTGCGTGGCCGTGCGCAACTTYGCCCTGCCTTCSGCCTAYGGGYTGGCGAGGMAYTCCGATTTRATTCTGGCGGGCACGCCTTCCACACGCTCCAACCAATTCCGCTCGGGAACATGGACGGCCAAGGCYTTTCGSGGATCCCAACCCTATCGCTTTGGCAACGAGAGCAAYGCAGCCGCCGCCGAACGATATTTCATCGGCACCATGCTCGGATGGACCGGAATGAACGGGAATACGCTGCAAGAAATTTTGGACCTGATCGATCGCAGCGTGGGCGCCAACGGCACGCATCCGATGGGAACCGCGTACTTCATGGAGACCACGGATCAAGCCCGCAGCGCCCCGCGCCATGGCATCTTCCCCACCGCGGTTACGAATATGACTGCAGCAGGCGGAGCAGGTCAACACCTTCAAGCCGTGCTGCCCCTGGGCCAACACGACGCCATGGGCATCATGACCGGCCTGGCCAACCCGGACATCTTGAACTCCAACTACAGCTTGCTGCCGGGTTCGTTTGCGGATCACTTGACCAGCCACGCGGGCAATTTGACCAGCAACTCGCAAACCAAGATGACGCTCTGGCTGACCAAGGGCGCCAGCGGCACATCGGGGGCGGTCGAGGAACCTTGTAACTACGCTGGCAAGTTCCCCAGCGCCCGCCTGCACACCAGTTATCGCCACGGGGTTTCCCTCGGCGAGGCCTGGTATCGCCACCACCAGTATTACCCGTTCCAGACCCTGTTCCTTGGGGATTCATTGGTGAGACCCTATGACCAGGCGCCCACCTTGAGTGTTCCGGGAGCCCCCACGGGAACGGTTTCAGGCACGGTCACATTCAGCCCCGTGGCCGCGGCGAGCGCTCCCGGTGCCAGCATTTTGGAGCTCGAATTGTGGGTCGCTGGACGGCGGGTGGCCAGTCAGGATGCGGGCACTTCCTTCCAGCTCGACACCACGGATTTGAACGACGGTTGGCACGAAATCCGAGTGCGTGCCATCGATTCGAGCGATGCGCGCTTTTGTGCCCACTGGTTGGGATCGATCCAGGTCGACAACCAGGGTCTGGCCCTGACATTGACGGGTGCGGTCACCACCGGCGACCTGGGTACCCTCTTCAACCTTTCGTTCGCAGCCCTGGGCGGCGCGGTGCAACGGGTCAGCCTGTTGCACAACGAACGCGTGGTCGCTTCCCAAGCGGGCGCCAGCGGCATGTTGCAAGTGTATGGCCAAGGGATAGGCGCGGGCCGCAGCTCAGTCGTGGGCGAAGTGCTCTTTGCCGACGGCTCGCGCGCACGCAGCGCCCCGCTGGTGCTCGACATCGCATACACGGGCGGAGACCTGAATGCGGCCGCTCCGATTGCATTCGATTACCAACGCACGGTGGGCGTGCAGCAGCCTTTCATCCTGGAGCTGCCCGCGCTCTTCGACACGTCCCTTGATCAGATCAGCTATGCGTTGGTATCCGCACCCAACCAAGCCGTGGCCCTGGGCGGCACCGGTTCGTGGCGCAGTTTTGAACCCGATGCCCACTCCACGGGAATGGACACGCTCACCTTCCGGGCCACCGGACCCGGCGGCCAGTCCAATCTCGCCACAGTCACCATCGTGTACGACAACCCCTGCCCCGCACCGGTCGAGTACTGCCCCTCCCTCGTCAAYTCCAGYGGMCTGCCCGCGSTCATCGGCAGCGTRGGAAGCACGAGCCTGGCCACGAACTATTTCCAATTGACCGCGAGCCAATGCCCGCAGATGCAATTCGGAATCTTCATCTATGGCCAAGACCGCACGGTCTTCGGAGCCGGCGATGGCCTGGTGTGCTTCCAAAACATCGCGCAACGCCTCCCTATCGTGCAGACCGACGCCGGTGGCCATGCTGCCCACCTCCTAGATTTCTCTAGCCCGCCACAAGCCACCGGGCTCATCACCGCCGGTAGCACCTGGAGTTTCCAACTCTGGTACCGCGACACGGGCTTCGGCACCTCCGGTTACAATTTCTCCAGCGCCCTCGAGGTCACCTTCTGCCCGTAATCTACGGAGTCCTGCCAACTGCAACGGATTGGGCAGCCAAGGAGGCACGCCCAGGCTACTCGGAGGGTGCCGGGCGACTCTTAAGGAACCGTTCGGCTCGCGCTTCAATCCACGCCGGATCCGTATCGATCGTAGTTTCGAAATCTCCACCCCCAGGGACAGGAAACCAACGCTTGCCGGTGGGCGCGTGCATCGCATTGCGGCGGACAGGATAGGTCGCGTAATCCGTAAGAACCCAGGTGAACATGTACTGCCCGGGAGCTGGAGCCTGCCCGATCCAAACGGGAGGGTCCTCGGTACAAAAGAGGTCCCAGTCCGTGTCCACTTCATGATTTGAGGAGTGAAACTCCAACCGCAAATCCAAGTAGGTGCCCTCGAGAAAGTCATCGCTCACCAGCGAGTGAACCCGCACCTTGCGCACCTTCATGAGCCGCACGGTCTCAAAGTCTGCAGCATTCGGAATAAGAACAGACTCCCTGCCGGGGCAGGTTATGTGCAAACTGACCCTAGGGCTCACGGAACGAATGATCGCATGGCCGTCGGTGAACTCCATCGCTGGCCCCCACCCGCTKATCATTTTCCGYTCAACAAATATTCGAGCTCCAGACAAGTCYCCCTCGCCTTCCAAYTGAACCTGCACCCGATGCTTCGGTGACTCCAACAGGATCGGATCACTGCGCTCATCGGTCACTTTGCCGCTTTCTACAAACGCATTGCCCCGTGCCAGAGCGACTCCCTCAAGGCGACTCCTGACGAATAGCCCATGGTGCCCTGGAGGCACATTGGCGAATTGGAAGTAGCCCATTTCATCCACCCGCGTCCGTAAAGGGGCCACGTTTGAGGTGCGCAATTCCACGATCCGATCCATGTCCGAGCAGCCCAATACCCGACCTCGGTAGCTACCTGGCTCAAAGGTGTAGAGGGAAATATCGTGGAAGACATCCACCGGAAAAGGGTCTCGCATGATTGCGTATTTCTGTCCCCAATCGATTGGGGTTTCCGAAGCCAAGAAGTGCTCACCGCATCCTTTGCAGTCGTGAAAGAATTCAAACTCACCAAGGTGGTCAGTAAGAACGGACTTCACGCCTCTGATCTGCGAGTGCATCGCCTTCCTCCGCATGAGCAGCCGGACATTGACTCCTGCCAAAGCTGTTCTATCAGGGGCTAAAAGTACACCCCTCACGAAGGGCGTCATAGGTTGGAGAAAAATAGGAACCGGGTTCGCGAAAGTGCCCTGATTCCCCACGCAAACTGGCACGGACGCCAGGTACAAGCAGCCTTCCATATCCAAGCGCGCCTCCACTCGCGGATGAAAATTCACCCCCTCAGGAATCTGCAAGAGGACCAAGCCCTCTGGACCTGAGGTGAAATCGTGGCGATGCTCAGACCCGATGATCAAATCCCCATCAAAACCTACAGCGGGTAGACCGCTCGGAAGAATCAAGCGACCGAAGATCGGTGGAATTGTTTGGTCTGGGAATAAGTTTTCATCGATGATCCCCTCGGTAAGGACCTCGGGAAACACTCCCCCAACGGTTTCTATCGTTGCAACTCGCTGAACGTCAATTGGGCCGAAAGTCTCTAGGGCTTGCGCTTCGTGTTGGACCTCTACGTCCGCTGACGAGACCACGGTCCAGGCCGGCCCTCGCTCATTTGGAGCAGCAAAGAACAACAATAAGGCCAACAATACAAGGCCACAAATCAGCAGTATCCTAAATCGCATGTGCTGTGATACTACTCGCCGCAGCCCCAAGGATCTAGGGAACACCCTCGCACCCCGCGTTGCCGCGCGGCCCGGTCCTCAACTTGTACGGATTCCGTTCGAGCACCCGGGGCGGGCCCAAACAAGCGATCCGTGAGTTTCACATACCAGGCGGCGGCTTGCACTTGGATGATGTAAGCCATGGCGATGATGACCGCGATGTCGGCGCCGCGCTCATCAAATGCGGTCATGGCGATGGCTAGGGCGATCGACAAGTTGCGCATGACCGTGCCATAGACCAGGGCAATGGCTTCGCCGCGGTTGAAGAAGGTCTTGCCGACCCAGGTGCTGATTGCGAAGTTGACCGTGTAGAGGATCGCCAGGGGCACCAGGTACTTGCCCAATTGGGCCGGGTTTGAAAGGATGCTGTCGGCCTTGAGCGCCATGGCCACGAACACGATTCCGAGCACGCCGATGGTCGAGATGGGCGGGAACTTCATCTTGATGCGCTTCTGATAAGCCTCGCGCCCGTACTTTTTGATGATGAACTTCTGGGTGATGTAGCCCATGACCATGGGCAGGAACACGATCAATGCGATCTGCTTGAAGATGCCCACGAGGGGGATGTCGATGGTCGATCCCATGAGCGCCTTGGCATAGAGCGGGGTGGCCACGGACCCCAGGATCAAACCAATGACCGTCATTTTCACGGCGGCGGTCATGTCGCCCTTGGCGAAACCCGTCCAAGAAATGGTCATGCCGGAAGTCGGCAGCAGTGCCGCCAGCAACAACCCCAAACGGACAAATTCATCGTTCGGGAAAAACCACAGGCCGAGTCCATAGGCGAAGAACGGGATCACGCCAAAGTTCAGAAACTGGGTCACGCCCTGCACGCGCAGGCCTTGCGTCGTGAACACCCGATCGATCTGCAGGTTCACCATCATCGGGTAAACCATCAAGAAGGTCAGCGGCATGATGGCCGACTTGAAAGCACTCGGATCCGCGTTCGAGCCGTAGATGAGGCCCAGGATCATCGTCACAGGGATGGCCCAGATCAGGTTCTTTTGAATGAAGCTTA
>JAESRM010000327.1 GCA_016764635.1 Planctomycetota bacterium | reverse complement strand
GTCTCCCTGACCACCGACTCCCTACAACCCGAGCTCACCTCCCTGCGCCTACACGGCAAGGGCGACAAGACCCGCATCGTGCCGCTCGGGGGCCCCGCCCGCGAAGCCTTGACCACCTGGCTCGAACAGGGCCGCCGCAAACAACTGGCCGGACGCACCAGCCCCCACGTGTTCATCGGCCGCAGCCAAAAACCTCTCACACGCGGCACCGCCTGGCGCATCGTGCGCGCCGCCGCACTCAAAGCCGGCCTCAAAAACCACCTAAGCCCACACACCCTACGCCACTCCTTCGCCACCCATATGATCGAAAGCGGCGGGGACCTGCGCGCGGTACAAGAGATGCTCGGCCACGCTTCCATCCGCACGACCGAGGTCTACACGCATTTGGATACGGAGCACGTGCGTTCCATCCACCGGCTGTATCACCCGCGCGGGTGATTCGCTACTCGTAGACTGGCGCGCCTCGGGTCTCCAGCCGTAGACCTTCCCCGAAGGCTTCGGGTTCGACGTCGAAAGCCATGCGTGGCACCGCTACAAGAGGGCCGCTCTTCAGGACATAGCGACCTGGCGGAAGCAAGCCCGCGTACATAGCCACCTCACCGCGAATGGCATACTGCGAAATTCGGTGATCTTTCCCATGCGAGTCCTCCGCTAGCAATGAGGTTCTGGTTCCCCTTAGATCAAGAGCTAGACCAGTCACCTGTAGTTGTATTTCAATCCAATCAGGCACAGTGCACACCCAGGAATATGGAGAACCTTCCGGGTGCCCAAAGCTCGGGCCGGCGGGAATTAAAGGCACCATGGAAACTTGACTTCCTACCCCACTGGGCCCTCCAATCCGCAACACCGATGGTGCTTCGGAGGCTACAGCGATCACGAAGGAACCATCCCTTTCGCACAAGGCTCGACGCCCTCCCAGTTCAGGGTCCTCGAACCAAATGGAGCGCCGGTCCCTTAGGGGTTCCCCTCGGACATCGAGCAACTGGCAACGAATCTGACGCAGGGGTTGCATCGACACCTGCCCCAGATCGACGGTGCTTTCACGCACAACGTCGATAGTGCCCATGTGCAAATCCCGGAACAGTCGGTGGGTGAGTTTGCATGTAATACTGTCGGATTGAGCCCGAATACTCACATTTCCATTCCGGCTGTTGGCGATAAAATGAGACCCTTTATCACCCACTTTCCGTACGCGCAAACCCTCGATGGGTTCACCCGACTCCTCCGAAGTCACCCTAAATTCAATTGTCCCAATCGGTCCATAATTTAGATGTGCCTTCCAATCGGGAATCAGAACTTCACAGGTTGTTGCGAGCACATCTCTATCGAACGGACCGAATGCAAACGTCTCTCCACGCGCATGCCGCTTAGGGGGTGAAGGATCCACATACACCCAAACTAGCTGTGCATCCGGCCGCGGAAATTCAATAGCCTCGCCAAACGGCAGACCATAAAGCGTTTCTAAATGGGGAGCGGAGTCCGCGCCCGTGATCTGACTGCTTCTTCGCTTAGGATCCCCTTAAGGTCTGGGTGGGCGGACACTGATCATGGCCCGCGCAGTGTCGGTTCGGCCAGCACCTGGGCCGGAGGCTTTTATTGTCACCTCCAGTGTCGGGCGGCGCTCCAAACGCAGGTCCCGGCCAGGCTGGGAGAAATCTACTTTAAAGGCAACAGACTCGTAGCCTGTCAACATCGCAACGAAAGTTCCCTTTTGCGCACCCAGCATTTGCTTGTTCAATTCGACGATACCGTCGCTCGGTACGCTGAGCTCCAACAACTGGCTGCTCCGCACAACAGATCCGGCCTGAGGTTCTGGTCAAAGAAGTAGCCTAGCATTCGCCGGGTCATAGAGCCGAATGGCCCGACTCGCCTCATCCGCATCTAAGAGTTGAAGCCGATATGCGCACGCGTTCGGGATCTCAAGGGCCACAGGGTCCGAGACTTCCCCGGGCTTTAAATCAAAACTTGGCCCAAGCATGCTGCCGCCCTCGCGGGCAAATGCCGAAATTCTCTGGCTGGACGATAGCCGCTTATCCACCACCAACCTGAATGTTCCATCCTCCTCGGCGAAGCAGTCGCCAGCTTTTTTTACTCCTCCCGGGTCCCAAGGTAAAGGTTCCACTTTCTTGTACTGATGCTGACCACTTGCTCGTTGACTGCGTGCATATTCCACAGAAACCAGCGCACCGGCAGCCGGAGCCCCTCCCGCGTAGGATACCCGGCCCACAATCGTGGTTACCCGATCGATCACCACTTGCTCCACCTCTAGTTCTTGCGCTGTTTCCACAAGGACAATTCGCTTAGCAAGGGTTTTGAAACGTGGCGAACCATTCGGCAAGGCGAAGGGCACGCCAAACATGAGGCTCGTTGTGTCAATGCGCCCAGGACGAACTTCTCCTTCCTCAGTAGTAACAAAGCCCCGGGGGAAGTCAGCGATGCTCAAAATGCGGTACTGCCCCCGCTCATCCGTCATGCCAAGAACATCCATCCGGTTATCAAAACGACGGCTGTGAATGCGAACCCCGGCAATGGGCTGGTGCTCATCATCGACCACCCGCCCGAATACCTGCGCGCCTGCAGGCAGGATCACCCGTAGCTCAGTGTCTAAATCAGATTCCACCGTGACAGGCCAAGATCCACGCGCATGGATCCCAGTCCGCTCCGTGAATAGATGCACCAATCCCTCCGCGGGCGCAACAAATTTCGCGACACCGTCATCCCCGGTCACTCCGGAGAACATGGGTTTTGGATTGGGTACTTCGACCGCCATGGAGTATGTGCGCCCACGATCCAACTCTCCTGTTTCGATCACCCACCAAGCGATGCCCTGGGCGGGATTGCCGTCGGTTGAATCAAGCAGGGTGACCCGAACCAAACGCGTATCAGATACTGACATTGGCACATCGGCAATCGTACGGACCGTCGTGACAAGTGGCTCGGACAGTTCCTCATCAGCTCGAACAGGGAAAGGCACCAAGTCTCGGATCTTTGCATCGTCTGTGAGGGGTTGGGGCATGTCGACGTCGGCTCCGCGCATGGACGCCTGCTCCTCATTCCCCCTTCTCAGCAAGGGCAAGACTGCGAACAATACAACCGCAAGGAGAACGGACAACCAAGGCAAAGCCGAGCGGCCGGTCCTCTGATGACTCGAATTTGAAATTTGCATGGGGTACCGCGAGGGGGGAAATATCGACCTTCACAGACTACGACCCGCACCTCCCGCGCTCCCAAATAACCACTATTTTGCTCGGCCCGCTGGTGCGGGAAACCCAAATTCGAACATTGCATTCCGAAGCGCCGCCATTGACGCCGCATCGAACGACCTGCTACGCCACTTTCCGTTCCACATACTCCGCATAAGCGAAGTCCGCCACTTGGATGTGCTCAATGAGCCCGTCGCCTAGGAAGTTTGGGGACTCCATGCTGATGGCTAGTGCCATGCCTTCGAGTTCGTTCAAAAGGTCGAGACGCTTTGCATGAAAACCTCATGTTGCTTGCAGTGGGCCTCGAAACCTGGATACCCCACGTCGCGCATGAGTTCTTCCTCCTCGCGGAAGTGAATCTCTGCGTAGACATTCATATCGAGTAGGGTCTCCGCGACTTCGACCGTTTCCGAACGGATGACCACCCAACGCATGCGGTCGATCAGGTTGACCAAGTATTCATGCTGTAGGTCAACGAAATCCACGCCGACCTCGAGGGAAGAGTTCCACTGGAAATACTCCTGCTCGACGGGCAGGAGGTGCATGCGCGTTCCGACCGGAGCGTTGTGGCCGCCGAGCCGATCATAGAATTCCTTGATCTTCAGAATCTCCGGCAAGCAGCTCTCAAAGGCTTTCACCATGCGCGGTTCAAAACTAGATCCCGACTCGTCTTTTATGTGCCCCAGCGCGCGCTCGACCGACCAAGCCTCCTTGTAGGGGCGCACGGAAGTCAAAGCATCAAACACGTCCACAAGGGAACAGATGCGACCAAACAAGGGGATGTCGGTTCCGGCCAATCCTTTCGGGTACCCCTTCCCATCCCAACGTTCGTGGTGGGTCAAGGCGATTTCGCGGCTCGCTTGCAACAGGGGATGATCGCCTTTCAGTAACTCCCCCCCGATGACCGGATGTTGCTGCATGATGGCCAATTCTTCCGCTGTCAAACGGCCGGTCTTGAGCAGGACATCATCGGGAATGCCAACCTTGCCCACATCGTGCATGGGCGCTGCCGACTCGATCAAAGCGACTTGATCCGGCTCCAAACCCAACTCCTCCGCCAAGACCCGGGCAAACTGACTCATGCGCCGGATGTGGGTGCCGGTGTCCTTGTCCTTGAATTCGGAAGCAGCCACCAACTTCTGGACCATCTCCTCCTGGGCACGCTGCAAACGCATTTTGCTGACCTCCGCCCGGCACTTCAGACTGCGGTTCAAGATAAAACTCGAGAGCGTAAGTCCCAGCAACTCCATGAAGTACTTTTCTTCCTGATGCGGCTCGTGACAATCCGCCGTGTACAGCACGATCGCACCCAACACGTTGTCATGGTCCATGAGCGGAATGCTGTAGTGACCGTGAGGCTGCATGCCTTCGAAAGAAATGTCGTGATCTGAATCCACGCAGCCCTTGAACAAGATTTCCTTGCGCTCAGCTGCCTTACCGCACAGGCATTGTCCAAAGCGAACTTTAGAGCACAGATCCACGAGCTGGGGTGCCAGGTTGTGCTCGACGGTGAGGATCAACTCATTGCGGCTATTGGCCACAAAAATCGCTCCCTGGTCGGCCACCTTCAGCCAGGATACGGAGATCACCACATCAAGGATTTCGCGGAGTTGGTCGCGGAAGGAACCGTGCCCCAACGTGATGTCTAGGATCGCTGAAATCGCCGCGCGCGTCTCCCACTCGGGCGAGACCTCGGTTTCGTCGGCGACGGGTATCGCTGTGCGACGATCTTCGACCCTGCGGTCCAGGGCATGGCGCGGCCCGCTAGTGCGGGCTATCGGTTCTTTTGAGTCGGAATTCATGGCAGGGCAAACAATATAAAAGTGGGCCAGGCGTCACCCTGGGCCACCCTATTCATCGAACCTTTCGCCTACCGCCCTCGACCCATCCCAGGCCGCCGTCCCACATTCACGCTGTTCTCCCCGGCTGCGGCCCGGGCAAGAACCCTCACGCGAGCTGCCGATTGCCCACTAAAAACGGGCCCTTTGGGTACACAACGCACTACCGCTCACCCCCTCGGTCCATTGCGAGCCCTTTGGATAAACCGGCGCTCTTACTTGCTCAAGACCGCTGCAACACGATCCATCAATTTCGCATCGACGAAATCCAACAAGAACTCACGCTGCCCGCCCCTTAGGGTGGCAACCAAAATGCC
>JAESRM010000326.1 GCA_016764635.1 Planctomycetota bacterium | reverse complement strand
TCCCTACGCGCAGGCAAAGCCTGCGCGTAGGGATTAGAGAAACCGGGCATCTTTGCTACGTCACCGTATCCCCGATTACCTCACTGGCATAGGGTCGGATTCCCGTGGCTTCTTGGCGTACAGAAGCAGGAACAGCCCAGGCGTGGTCGTCAAGGCCATCAGCGTAGCGCCCGCCACCCCACCGCCGATGGCCACCGCTACCGGGGGCCAAAAACCGCCGCCGCCCAGGTACAGGGGCAGGAAGCCGGCGATGGTGGTCAGTGTGGTCGACAGCACGTGCCGCGTACCGCGCATGAGCACGTGCACGATGGCTTTTTTATCGCCGCGCAGGCAGGCGGGGTCTTCTTCCAAGGCCGCCAGGATCACGATCGAGTCGTTGATGGCCACGCCGATCAAACCCATGGTGCCCACGATGCCCATGAAGCCGAAGGGGAAACCGGACAGGTAGATCGAGCCCAGGGCCAAGCCCACGGACATGATGGCCACCGTGCCGATGACCGCGGCCAGGCGGAAGGAATGGAAGGCCAAAACCAGCGCGGAGCCCATCAGGATCACCAGGATGCCGATGGTGCCCATCAAGCCGCCCACCGCTTCGTCCCGCTCGGCGGCTTCGCCGGCGACCACCATGCGGTAACCGTGGGGCGGCTCGAATCCGATCTCGTCCAGGCGCGCCAGCAGTTTGTCCAGGACCGCGCTCGGCAGTACACCGGCCGTGATGTAAGCCTGCACGGTGGAGACGCGCTCCCCGTTCAGGTGGGGGATATTGGAGAGCTCGGGCGCGAGTTGCACGTCACCGAGGCTTGCGAGCGGCGTCCAACCGCCTTTGGCGGAAGGCAATTGCAGACTGCTCAAATCCTCGGCGGAGTCCCTTTTATCCCGCGCCAAGCGCACCACCACGGGCAGCTCTTCGGTGGCTTCCAGGATGGAGCCGCCGGGCAGGCCGGCCAGGTTGCCAGCGAGCACATGGGCCAGGTCCTTCTCTTGCAAACCCGCCAGGCGCAATTCCTCCTGGTTCAAATTCAACCGTAGCCCAGGCAATCCGGATAGCAGGGTCGTGCGCGTGTGCAACACGTCCGGGATGGCGGCCAGCTCGCGCCGGATGGTCTGGCCCATCTCGCGCAGCACGGGCAGCCCCGGGCCGAGCAGGCGCATTTCTACGGGCGCGTCGAAGGGCGGACCTTGCTCGACTTGTCGCACGATGGCTTGCGCGCCGGGCAGGGTCTCGTCCAGCAACTCTTGCAGGTCGCGCACCACGCTGGAGGAATCGTGGGAGCCATCGAGTTGAATCAGCGCCTGGCTGTAGTACGGGGCATTGGCCACGTTCTCGATCTGGTTGTAATAGAACTTGGGGAAGTTCTTGCCGAGCATCCAACTGACCTCATCCACGCGCTCGTGTTCGAGCATGATCAAGCGCGCTTCCTGGGCCAGCTCGTAGCTAGCGCCGATGGAGGCTTGTCGCGGAAGGAACAGCTCGAGGCCGAATTGGTCGCGGTCGGCGGGGGGGAAGAATTGCTCCTTCAAGTTGCCGGCCTGGGAGAAACCGAGCAACGGGAACACCAGTCCGAAGACCACCGCGAGTGCGGGATGCTCCACGAGGAACGTGATGACCTTGCGGTAAACGCCCGCGACCGGACCCAGACTGATGCCGTGCTTTAGGAAGGACCAGCCGCCGGAGCGCGGGCTGCTCGGCAGGAAATGAACCGCGATGGCGGGCAGCAACCAGAGTGAAATCAAGAGCGAACTCGTGATGGCCAGGATCACGTTCATGGCCATGGAACCCACGAATTCGCCGGCGCCTCCGGGCATCAAAACGATCGGCATGAAAGCCAAGGCGGTGGTCAAGGTCGAGCCGAAGAGCGGCATGGCCAGCTTGCTCACGGCGGAGCGCACGGCGTCCCCCTTGCTCAGGCCTTCCTGCAAGCGATGGCTGATCTCATCCACCATCACGATGGCGTTGTCGATCAAAAGGCCCAGGGCGATGATCAAACCTGCCACGGACATTTGGTTCATGGGGATTTCCATGAGCGACATGCCCTTGAGCGCCATCAGAACCGAGAGCGGCAGGGCAAAACCCACCAGGATGGCCGAGCGCCAACCCATGGTGGCGAAAACCACGACCATCACGAGCAAGGCACCCATGAGGAAGTTGCCCACCAGGGCGCCGAGCCGTTTGGATGTGTATTTGCTCTGGTTGAACAGCAGGCGCATGCCCATACCGCGCGGCAGGTCGGCTTCAAATGCGCCGAGAATGACCTGGGCTTTGGCGGACCACAGGTCCACGCGTTGACCGGTCATCATGCGCGCCGCGAGCAGCACGCTGCGTTCGCCTTCCACCAAAGCTATGTCTGAGGCCGGCGTGCGTTCGCCCTTGCGAACCGTGCCCAAATCGGAGATGAGCGTATTTTGTCCGTTGGCGCCAATGCGCACAGGCGTGCGCAAAACCGCTTGCACGGAATCGAGTTCCGAGTTCACGTCGACCAGCAGATCGTTGCGGCGGCCGTGCACGGAACCTGCGGGCGTCTTGGCGTCCCGGCCTTGCAGGGCGGAGGCCACCTCTTGCAGGGTCATGCTGCGCGCGGCCAGGAGCTCGGGTTCCAGGTCGACCACGATCTGCTCTTGCATGCCGCCGTAGATCACGACTTCCTTAGTGCCGCCGATGGCGCGCAGTTTGTCCGCCAAGTCCTCGGCGCGGCGCGAGAGCATGGGGAGCGAAGCGCCCGGATCCCCGTCGGGTACCAGGGCCACAATCGTCGTGAAAGCGGAGATCTCAAAGGCGTCGAAGTCGATGGGGCCCGCGCCTTGCGGTAGGGTCTCCTCCACGTCTTCCAACTTGTCGCGGATGCGCGACCAAACGCCCGCCGTTTCGGTCAGGTGYTCYTTGAGCTCGATGTGCAGGCTCGAAATGTCGGCGGTGGACTCGCTGTCAAAGGTCAGGATCTCTTCGAACTCGCGCAGGGCGTCCTCGATGGGATCCGTGACCAGGGCTTCGATGCGCTCGGCGCCCGCGCCCAAAAAGGGCGTGATGATGATCGCGTCGCGGGAGGTGAGCTCCGGGTCCTCGGCGCGCGGCATGGATTGCAGGGCGGTGTACCCCGCGGCGCAAATCAGCAGTAGGGCCAGAATGAGCAGGCGCGGGCGGCGCAGGAAAAGATCAACCACGGGTGTTGCCTCCCGTGTTGGCGAGTACGCGCACGCGCTGGCCGCCGACGATGCGATCCACGCCTTCGGTCAGCAAGAGGTCACCTGCCTTCAAAGCGCCGCGCACCACCACGGAATCGGGCAGGGTGTGCAGGACTTCCAAGTCGACCTGCTGCACTTGCGTGGTTCCGTCCTTCTCCACGACCACGAATCCGGTCCACATGCCGCGCACGCCTTCGGTCAAGGCCGAGAGGGGGATACGCCAGCCGGTTTCACCCAAGGGGCGTGACCAACGCAGGGTCGCGACTTGGCCCGGCAGCAGGGCGATCTTCAAGTTCGAAGTGTCCAAGTCTAGGATCCAGGGGATCGTGCGGTGGTTCGCATCCAAGTTCGGAAGCAGTCGCTTGCCGAGCACGGGCACGGTTTGTCCGCGAACTTCGACGGTGAATTGGTTGCTGTCGAGGGTGCCCGCATCCTTGGCGGATAGACCGAAGCGGGCCTCTAGGACGCCGGTCTCGACCAGCACGATAACCCCTGTTCCCGCCGGAACCACGGCGCCTTCGTGTTTCATGATCTTCTGAATGCGACCTGTGAAGGGCGCGTTCACCAGTGAATCGGTCAGGTCGATGTCGTTGCTTTCCTGGCTGGCTTGCAGGCTTGCGAGGGAAGCGCGCTGGGCAGCGAGGATCTCGGGTCGCGTACCGTTTTCTAGTTCGGACAGTCCGGCCTCTGCGCCTTGGATACGGGCTTTTAAGGTCAGCACCTGGGCGTGGCTCACGTCGACTTCCTCCTGGGAGATCGAGCTGGATTCGAGCAGGCCGCGGCGGCGAACCAGGCGAAGTTCGGCCAGGCGTAGCTGCTCTTGCAGCACGGTGATGTTCGCTTTAGAGGCATCGATGGTTTCCTTGCGCGGGCCCGCGATCAGTTCATCCAGGCGCGCTTGGGCGCCAGCGACTTGGGCCAAGAGAGCCTCGCGCTGGACGATCAAACGACGCTTGTCGATCTGCATTAGGGGCGCACCCGCTTCGACCAGATCGCCTTCTTGAACGAGCACCGCTTCGATTTGGCCGCCCACGTTCACGCCCACGGCGACCTCGCGGCGCGCGTGAATGATGCCGGTGTAGTGGCCTTGCATGGACTCCATGGTGGCGGCGCCCAAGGTGATCGTGCGCACGGGCATGGCCCGCGCTTCCCTGGCTTCTTGGGCCTGGAGGGTGGATGCTTCTTGCTCGCTGTTCGAGCAAGCCAACAGGGTCAAACCGATCAACGCTGCTGTGAAAATATTGGAAGTGTTCATGGGGTCAGCGGGGTTGGGTGGGGGAGCTTTGGAGTCCGAGGCTTTGGGCTTCTTTCGAAAATTCGGTACGCAAGAGTTCTTGTCGAAGGGCCGGGTAATCGAAGTCTTTCGCGAGAGGCAACCAGCCGTAGCCGTCGAGCAGGCGCGCGCCGTTGGTGTACAGGGCCTCTTGCAGGAAAGCTTGGCTGCTGGCTTCATCCTCGGCCAGGCACGGTCCGCAGCCGGCGGTGGCGATCAGGCCTACGCCCACGTGCATGGCCCACAGACCGATGACCAGGGCTTCCGCGCTGTCCCCGTCTTGCAGGTTGAGTTCGCCCGAGGCCAAACCCGATTGGGCSATTTCCATGACCGAGTTGAAACAGCCCATCTCGACTTCGTCCAAGGCGTCGCTGCGTTCCTTGGAGGCTTTTTCACGAATGGAGCTGGCCTTGAGGATCGGCTCGATGCGCGCGTTTTCAGGGTAGGTCAGCACGAAGAGTTCGGCGGCCAGGCCCAGGGCGGTGATGCGTTGACGCGGGGGCAAGTCCAGGCTGCTGGCGCGTCCGAAGAACCCTAGTCTCAGGATTTGCAGCCGGCGCAGCAGGGCGCAGATCACGTCCTCCTTGTTCTTAAAGTGCAGATAGAGCGTGCCCTTGGAGTACTCGGTGGCTCCCGCCAACTTGTCCATGGTCAGGCCCACGTAGCCTTGTTCGAGCACGATGTGCAGGGCTAGATCGAGGAAGAGCTCTTCGCGCTCCGCGATCTCCCGGCGTTTGCGGTCACTGATGGGGGTCATGATGGATGTGACGATACGTCAACCATTGACGTATCGTCAACCACTAAACCTGACGGATCGTCAAACTTGGCCGTGGCGCTAACCGGGGATACGGTGCCGTAGCGAAGATACCCGGTTTCTCCAATCCTACGCGCAGGCAAAGCCTGCGCGTAG
>JAESRM010000098.1 GCA_016764635.1 Planctomycetota bacterium | reverse complement strand
TCCGCGATCATCACCAAGGTCTCTAGCCACAACGTGACCCTGGCCATCACGGTCATGCTGCCCGCTTCCTTGGGCCCGGCCGAATTGCTCTTGCACTACGGAACCCGAGCCCAGCAGGATCACTTCCTACCGCGCCTGGCCAAAGGCCTCGACGTGCCGGCCTTCGCACTCACCGAACCCCACGCCGGATCCGACGCGGGCTCGATCCAAAGCGACGGCGTCATTTGCAAGGGCATGTGGGAAGGCGAAGAAGTGCTCGGCCTGATGCTCAACTGGGACAAACGCTACATCACAATGGCCCCCATCTGCAACCTGCTCGGTTTGGCCTTCGTGGCCAAGGATCCCGACGGCCTGCTCAGCGACAAGAAGAACTGGGGCATCACCTGCGCCCTGGTCCCCACGCACCTGCCCGGTATCCGCACCGGCGAACGACACGACCCCCTAGGCGTCAAGTTCATCAACGGACCGACCTTCGGTAAAAACGTCTTCATCCCGCTCAATCTCGTGATTGGCGAGAAAAAAGGCCTCGGCATGGGTTGGACGATGTTGATGGATTGCCTGTCCGCCGGCCGTGCCCTTTCCCTTCCGGGATTGGCCTGCGGCGCCGCGCAAACCACTTCCCTCACGGTCGCCGCCTACTCGGTCCTGCGCGAACAATTCAACACCCCGCTCTACAAGTTTGAAGGCGTCGCCTCCCCCATCGGACGCATCGCTGGACAAACCTGGATGATGAACGCGGCGCGCGAGCTGACCGCCAGCTCCGTGGCCCACGGCGAAAAACCCTCGGTCATCTCAGCCATCATGAAGGCCTATTGCACCGAAGGCATGCGCGACGTGGTCAACGACGGCATGGACGTATTGGCCGGCGCCGGCATTTGCCGCGGCGAGCGCAACGTGCTCGCGCGCTACTTCCAATCGATCCCGATCGGCATCACAGTGGAAGGCGCCAACATCCTGACACGCACCCTGATCATCTTTGGCCAGGGCATGCTGCGCTGCCACAAGTTCGCCTTCGACGAGGTGCGCGCCGTGCAAACCGGCAACCTCAAGGCCTTCGACAAAGCTTTTGTCGGCCACGTCAAAGCGGGTATTTCAACGGGCATCCGCGCCACCGTCCAAGGCCTCGCCGGCGGCCCGCTAGTGCCCGCCAAAGGCCCCGCCGCCAGCGCTTGGCTKGTRCGAGGACTGACGCGCCTCTCCACCGGATTCGCCCTGTGCACCGAGGTCGCYATGGCCACGGTCGGCGGCGAACTCAAGCGCCGGGAGGAACTCTCCGGCCGCCTGGCCGACGCCCTGGCATGGATGTATTTCGGATCGGCCAGCCTGCACCGCTTCGCGCGCGAAGGCGCCCGCCCGGAGGACGAAGTCTTCCTGCGCTGGGCCGGCGAAGAGTGCCTTTATCGCGGTCAAGAAGCCCTTTTCGACCTGCTCGACAACCTGCCCAACAAATTCGCGGCCGCCGCAACGCGCCGCCTGATCTTCCCGTTTGGACGCACCTACAAAAAACCCAAGGACGTCACCACCCACGCCCTGTGCAACAAGCTAGTGCTGGATGAGGAAGTTCGCGCACGCCTTTGCCCCGACGCCCACATCCCCGACAGCGACCGCCCGGGCCTGGGAGCCTTGCATGCAGGAGCCAAACGCATCCAGCGACTGAGCCCCGTGCGCCGCAAACTGGCCAAGGCCGTTCGCGCCAAGGTGCTGCCCCGCGGCCCGGAGCTCGGCCTGTTGCAACTTGCCCAGGAAAAGAACGTGCTGACCGAAGCCGAGGCCCTCGTCCTGCGCGAAGCTTTGGAGAATATGCATGACCTGATTCAGGTGGATTCCTTCGATCCTGAGCAGTATCAGTCTCGCTGCGGCGCTTAGACCCACCGCCCCCAAAGGCCTTAGGCCCCAGGAACCCCGTGCCCCATCCAGGGACCGGGGTTCCTTCGTTGAGCCCCAATCAGAGGCATACCTAACGATTCGGTTCGTTTTGATGACCCAAACTAAGCGCCTCCGCAATCGGAAGTCCTAAACCCTACAGATCGCAAACGGGTGATTCCGAAAAGAAGGGTTGGCCCCCTTTCATCAAGGGTCGTCACTGCTATGCGCCTAGTCCAAAAATTTAACACACGTGGAAAGCGCCAGGGATTCACCCTGGTCGAAGTCATGATCGCCCTCACGGTGGTCTCGGTGGCTGTCTACATGCTGTCCAGCACAATCACCGCCACCATGGTGCATTCCTCCGCACGCAAGGAACGCACCCTATCGGTTGAAACCGCCATGAATGTGCTCGAACACATGCGAGCGGTTCCCTTTGAAGAACTCTACGTGCTCTACAACGACAATCCGGATGACGACCCGGATGGGCCTGGAACCGCGCCCGGTTCCACCTTCGCCGTGCCTGGTTTGAATCCGCGTGAAGGCGCCGCTGCTGTCGGAACCGTGCTGCTTCCCTCCTTGGACGGCAAACTGCGCGAGAACCTCAACATCCCCGAGCTGAGCCTTCCCAGGGACCTGAATGGGGACTTGGTCATTGACGCCGTCGACCATGCTGAGGACTACAAAGTGCTGCCCGTGCAGATTCTCGTCGAGTGGACCGGGTCTTCCGGTGCGGGCCATCTAAAGATGTCCTCCATGTTTTCCGCCGTGCAAAAGCAACTCCAGTGAAAGTCAACAGCCGCTCTGGATTCACCCTGATCGAGGTGCTCATCGCCTCGGTGATCTTCGCGTTGATCTCTGTCAACATTGCGATGGTCACACGCACGGGTTCCCAGGCGACGGCCAATGGCATTATGCATGAGCTGCTCGACAGCGAGTTGGACTTGACCTTAGATCGCATCAAGCTTGCGCTCATGTCCGCTTCCGCCGACAACGTCTACCCGCA
This sequence comes from Planctomycetota bacterium, assembly GCA_016764635.1. Lineage (GTDB taxonomy): Bacteria > Planctomycetota > UBA1135 > UBA1135 > NORP259. Next base: position 2,505 of record JAESRM010000098.1, on the reverse strand, counting down.
GGTTTCGGCTCCGGCCTCCAACGAACGAATCGAGTTCAGTGCCAGCCTCGGCGTGCAAGGTGGCATTCACATCATGGGCGATCCGGAGCGCATCGAATGGACTCCGACCGAAAACGAAACAGGCAAAGTGATCTGGACTCAGGCTGTCGGTCTGCCCGGTGAACGAAAGATTCAATGGTCGCGCAGCGTACCTATCCTGCAAAACAAAGAGGTCATCAACCTGGGAGATGACAACTTCAATGGGCTGGTGGACGAGCCGGGTCTCGCGTTCCACATGCAGCATGCCAGCGACGAAGAGATGCAAGTCTTCGTCACATTGACCATCACGAAAACGGACGCCTCGGGAAGGATTGTCCCTGCCAATCGGCAAGTGAACATCACTTGTCGCAACTGATACATGATCCTACGACTTAAAAAACGAGGCAGCCAAAGCGGAACGGCTGTCATCTCTTCGCTCTTCCTTGTCACTATTGTGGCCAGCTTGGGCGCTGGCCTCGTGCAGGTCAGCTCGGTGAGCACCAAGAAACAAATCGCCAGYATCGACACCACGCGCGCCCTCTATATAGCGGAAGCWGGCCTTTCCGAAGCGTTCCTGGCCGTGGCKCAAGGTCGCAGCGGYGAGTTGGCAAGCCCCGAAGAGCCCGCYAACTTTGGAGACGGATAYTACTGGGTCGAAGCCACAGATCTGCCYGGCGATCARGTCGCACTCAAGGCTACGGGGCTGGTGGGYCACGGGCGCTTTTCACTTTCGATGGTGCTACGGCGCGCGGTCAATGAGSTCGGCTCCCTCGGCATGTGCGGMCTGAATGRCGTCACYATCGGCGAAGGCGCACAACTCGACACGCTCGAAGTCACGGTAGTGGACCCCAAGCTAGCTCCGTCGGCTCCGAAGCCCACAAAGGTCCGAAGCAACGGCGACATCACCGTGTATGCAGCGGAGAAAGGGACAACGCAAACCCACATCCAAGGCAACATCCACCCGGGCCCCAATGGCATTGCCGACCTGGATCCAGGCGTCATCGTAACCGGTACAACCTCTGGCTCCAGCCGTGGCATCACCCTGCCCAGCTTCAAGATCCCTCGCTTGGGCGCGAGCCAAGGCAACCTGGGCTTTGCTGAGAAGGAGTCCGAAGTCACGCTCACGTCGGATGTGGCCTTTGACAACATCTTTGTGCCCGCAGGCAAAAAGCTGACCCTCGTCGGCCCGATCCGCGTGCGTGTTATAAATCTAGTCGTCTACGGTGGCGGTGAATTGGAGATCGACACAACCGCAGGCCCCGTTGGCATATACACCACGGGCGCAACGATTTTCGAGACCCGTTCGCTGCTCAGCAATGTGGGACAAGATCCGACCCAATGCTCCCTGTTCGCTTTGACGCCTGAACGGTCGAGGAAGTCCACCGTCTCCATGCTCGGGTCCGGTTCCTTCTACGGCATGATCATCGCTCCCAAGTCATTGGTCGACATCCCWGGCGAATTGCGCGTCGCGGGYTCCATCGTCGCGGAGTCCCTCAACATCGGGGCCAAGGCCCACGTGTCGTTCACCCCTGAATTGGAGAAAGGCGGCTTTGGAGTCGAGATGACTCCTACCATCGTGGCTTGGCAAATCGTGCAAGTGCCCGACACCATCCTGACCCGCGGCTCAGGCTCGGTGGACTTCAAAATCCGAGCCAACGCCATCCCGACCAAGCGCAGCGCAACCAGCGCTCCAGAGATCGAAGTCAAAATKAAGTACATGAGTACTTCGAAGGTGGACACGGCTTACATCGGAACGGCAGCAGCCATTCCGTGGGGAAACGTCGAGCACGTCTATGCCATCCAATGGAAGAAGGATGGCGTCTACCTGGTAGAGCGCTCCCCTAAAGTGATCATCGAATCGGTCGACAAAAAGACCGGCACCTATGACGTCGTTAAGGACTCCCTCTAGTTCAAAAGCCCTGCCATGCCCTCCGCACTCCCCATAATTCATCGGCTTCTACTGCTGGTACTGCTCACCCTGACAGGGGCTGGGCAGGTCACCGCATGGGCCGACGACGATCCCCTCAAGGACTTGATCGATGGTCTGAGAATCGGGAACCCCGCCCCCACGGTCACCTGGCTCGAGGTCCTTTCCGAGCAACCTCGGCAGACCACGACCACCTTGGTTCGAGTCCTGCAAGAGGATGATGGGGACGACCTGCTCGCCCCGCTGCGTATGCGCCTGATGGATGTGTGCGCGTTCGTTTCTGGGCAGCATGTGAAAGAGCCCATCGAACCCGAACTTTGGATTCGCCACTGCCGGCTATCGATGGAAATCACGTCCCTCTTCGGTGGAGCCACCGAATCGCACCACCTACTGAAGCTGCTCGCACCGCCTGCGGACGCAGCGGAAGGCACCTATGACGTGCGTGCCTTTCAACGTCCACTCAAGGATTGCCTGCTGCAAGCCTGCGACCGGGATCCGCTCACCTTGCGGGTTCTCCAGCGAGCGTATGGAAACCAGACCCGCTCACTGGACTCCCAAAT
>JAESRM010000097.1 GCA_016764635.1 Planctomycetota bacterium | reverse complement strand
GGAGGACCCGGTTGGAGTGCAGCACTATAGCCTCCCAGGCCGAATGCGTTTCGCCTTTGGCCCCAGTTCCTGGGCTCCTTTCCGGGTCCACACCCCATTTCGACCCCACCAGGCGCTTTCAGCACTTGTCGAATGCCACCCACAAGGACCCCACTAAATTGCGGGTCAGTCGCTGCTAGGGCTCCAGGCCCCTTCAAGCTCAGCCCACCGAAACCCGGTCAGGTGATAGGCCAGCAGCGGCTCCCCGTGTCCGGGCACCGGGCCCAGGACCCGAAACCCGAGRCCTTCCAGCAAGCGTCGRGAGCGGGGGTTGCCGGTTTGCACAAGCGCGCTCACAKCGGGGGCCTCCAGGCAGGAAAAAGTCCACCAAAGGGCCAAGCGCACGGCCCCACCGCCTAGACCCCGTCCCCAGTGGGCCGGATCGACCCAATAACCCAGGTCCGCAGGCAGGCCTCGGCCCTGGCTACGAATGACCAGGGAGCCCCTGAATCCGCTGGTCAATGCTTCTTCTATCGTCAGTTGGTAGTCGGTGCCGCGTGACCCCGTCCGCCGCCACGGGGTCCATACCTGCCCCAACTGCTCTTGGCTGAGCTGGTTGGCTGCTGTGCCACCCTCGGCGGGGTCCTGGCCGTCGAGCAGGGCGCCATGCTCTTGGATCAAGGCAAATCCGGGCGCCACATCCTGGGCGGATTTCGGCCGCAGCCGCGCTGGGCCCGCCACGTGGCCATGCTTTTCCATTGAGTCCCATTCCATCGCATGCATGGTAGCAAGCGCCAGGTCCGATACAGGCGTGCGTTCTACCCCTGTCCGCGCTATGTTGTCCAACGTCCGGGTTGCCCGGGCCTTCCCGCACGATTGACCCACAGACCGACCCCACCATGGCCAGCTACGAAATTGTTGAATTGCTCGGAGACGGCATCTCCGCCGAACTCTCCACCAGCGTCCACACCTTGGCCGAAGTGCTGCCTTTCACCCTGCGCTTCTCCCCCATGGATCTGTCCGATGAGAACCGCAAGAAGCGCGGTGACGACATCTACGACGAGGTCGAAAAGAAAGTGCGCGAGGTAGGCACCGCGATCAAGTACCCGACGGCCACGACCAAGGACAGCCCGAATCGCATCCTGCGCACGCGTCTCGACTTCTCCGTCATCCACCGCCCGGTGCAAACGATCCCGGGCATCGAAACCAACTTCACCAAGAGCATCGACATCGATGTGGTGCGCGTGGCGACGGGAGGAACCTACGAGGACCCGGGCCGTCGCATCGGCGCGGACACCGCGGTTTCCATCCGCGTCATCGAACGTCACCCCACCGCCCACGCGGCACGTTTCGCATTCGACCTGGCCAAGCGCCGTGGCAAGAGCGTGTGCTCCACGAGCAAGTACACCATCCAAAAAGCCACCGATGGTTTGTTCGAGGAGACCGTGGGCAACGTGGCCTCCCTACATCCCGAAGTGCCCTACCGGCGCGAATTGTTCGACGCCTTGCTGGCCGGAATCATCATGTTCCCGGAGCGTTACGGCGTGATCGTGTGCGCCAACGAGTACGGCGATTTCCTCTCGGACTCCGCTTGCGGTTTGATCGGATCGGTGGGCTTGGGCGACAGCGCGTCCTTCAGCTTCAACGATGAAGGCCAAGTCACCACCGCCATGTTCGACCCCTCCGGCGGCACGGCCMCGGRCAWTSCNRRGSRWGWMSTYKRCCAMCNCCSAGNYGCCKMKTTGCTGGCCATGGGCAACATGCTCACCCACCTCGGCGAAGGCCAATGGGGCGTGGGCCTGAGGGATGCGATCTTCGCTTCCATCTCGGAAGGCGCGCGCACGCGCGACATCGGCGGGGAAATGTCCACCACCGAATTCACCGCGCACGTGGCCAATAAGCTCAAAGAGAGCATGGCACAAGCCAAGTAGGCTGACCACTCCCGGCCCGCCCTTAGCCTGTCTTGGACCAGTTCAAGCGTTCACTCAGGAAGTCCTGGATGAATTGATCCAGCAATAGATCGTCTTTGTTGACCTCGTTCTGGAGGAAGCGCAGACCGATGTAGTCCCGCGCACCGTGGCTCTCCTTGCGAGCCACGACCAGGCGCCCTTGCACGAAGCGCTTCTCGCCCATGTTGTGGGACAAGTTGAATTGCAGGGTATCCCCTTCTTCCAGGCGTATGGCTTGAACGTGATCGACCCAAGCCCCCAATCCTAGCTCGGAGAGGTCGTGCACGGTGGCGTTCAGGCGCATGGCCTTGCGGCTCAGTCGCAAGCTGAATTGCTCGGGGCCCGAGCGCACGCGGTCCTTGCTGCGCCGGTTGAAATACTTGCCCAACTGATCGTCCAGTTGACTGTAGAGATCGCCAGAGTTGATGAACTCCAAGCCGACCTTCACGTAGAAACCGGAGGTCTCTTCGATGGAGCGAACCATGCAAGGGGAAGTCACGCTCCAGCCCTCGCGTGGGTGCTCAATGCGCGCTGCAATGACTTGCTCTTCGTGCAAGTATGGCACCGTCTCACGCGAAACGCGCACGTTCGCACCCTGGATGCACAGGTCGTCGAGACGACCTTCCAGCTCACGATCGAGGGTCGAATCCAGGTTGAGCAACACGACGCCGTCGAGCTGCCCCACCATGGCCCCGTCCTGAATGGGCTCAAGGAAGACCTTGAACTCGTCCCGGTTCTTGGGAACCTTGCGCAGCACGCTGCGGCGGTTATCGGGCTCGCTGGCCTTTTTTTTCTTTCGGAAGAACAAGATAGTTATCCAGTGGGGTCCTCCAACACCATCCATGGCGGACGCAGACCGGCTGCGGGGCCAAACCTGCTGGCAGGTCGTGGGCGGGGGTCCCATGAGTTCGACAAGCAAATGCACCATTCCTTAGGGAATTCCTTTTTCCCGTGGCAGAATCTTGCGGGTTCCAGGGCCAGGCCGCCCTACTGGACAAAAGCCCAAAAGAGGACCGGTATCCGGCCTTGTCCTTCGTCGAAAGGCCCCTTCGCTAGCCCCATGCCGTCCCCCAGCCCCAGCCCCACCGATACGCCGTCGATCACCAAGCGCTTGCTAGGCAGTACGGGTTGGCTTGTGATGGGACGCCTGGTGACCTCTGCTTGCACGCTGTTGATCCTGCTGCAGCTGGCGCACCACCTGCCCCTAGCGGGATTTGGACGCATCACCTTCTACCTGGCCGTGATGATGGTGATCTCGAGCATGAGCGACTTGGGCACGGGACAAATTGTGATCCAGCAGAGTTCGCAGGACGACCGCAGCCTCGCGGCGTTGCTTCGCACGGGRCGCCAAGTRCGYTTYRTCATGGCCCTCGCATCTTGGGCCGTATGGACTCTTTGGGTCCAATKGAGCGGGGARCCCRACGCGCTTTGGCTTTCCCTCGCGGGCCTWTTCCCGCTCACCTTCTGCCTCGAGCTCTCYACGGTGCCCACGCGCAATGCGATCCGGCTCAAGTCCCCGGTACTGATTCGCACCGGAGTCAACGTGCTCAACCTGGCCTCCGTCACGGTCCTGCTTCAAAATTCGATCGTCAGCAGTGGGCCGATTTTCTTTGCCATGGCTGTGGGCTTCGCGCTGGGCAATGTGACCCTGCACCTATTCCACCGCAGCAGTTTGCCCCCGAAAGCCAAGCAAGGGGTGCCCCTGCGTCCATTCCTGCTCGCCACCATCCCCCTCGGGTTGGGAGCGCTCTGCCAGCAGTTGTACTTTTGGATCGACAACATTTTCATTCGCCAGCAATTGGGGGAAGAGGCTTTGGGCCTGTACAACCTGCCCGTGCGGCTCTTTTCGTTTGCGATTCTTGTGGCGGTCTTGGCGCCTAGCGCGGCGCTGCCCTGGCTTTCGCGGGAACATGCGAAAGGCGCGCTGGGCAAGGCCGTGGGGCGGCTGGCCCTTCCTTTGCTAGCACTGGGCGCGGGCGTGGCCGGCTTCCTGGGCGGCGCGTCTGACTACTTGCTGAAACTCTTCGGCGAATCGTTTCCGGCAGCCCAGAGCACTTTCCAGTACCTGCTCATGGCGCTAGTTTTTGTACACGCCGGCGCCCTGCTGACCACCGCCATCATCGCCACGGGACGTACTCGCGACCTCTTGTACATCACCGTCGCGGCCCTGCTGACCAATATTTTGGGCAACTGGATCGCGATCCCCCGCATGGGGATCGACGGGGCCGCCGTGGCAACCTCTATCACCGAAGGCGCGGTCGTGCTCTTCGCCATGATCGCCCTGGCGCGCCAAGCTGTCGTCCCAGTCAAGCACATCCCCGTGTGGTTTTGGGCCACTCTTCCCGTCATCGCATACGCTGGCTGGATCTTCGCAATCCAACTGTTGCGCATTTTGCCGTCCTCGCCAATCATGGGGCTACTGCCCTGCAACCTATGAGCCTCTCCATCGACTATCGCCCCGCACTCGTGAACCGTGAGGGCATTGGACGTTACGTGAGAGAGTTGGTGCGCGGCATGTTGTTCGGCGGACTGGATTCCGAATTGACCCTGTTCGCAGGCACCCTGCGCCCTTCGCGCTACTCCAAGACCGATCTGGGCATCGCGGATGCGAAAGTGCGCTATCTGCGTCCGCGCTACCCCACGCGCTACTTTCGGAATCGATTGGAGAAGCAGGGCTTGGGCATCGACGATTGGATCGGGAACACCAGCGTGTACCACCAAACCCAATGGAGCCCACTGCCCGTGCGCCAGGCGGCCGAGGTCGGCACAATCTTCGATTGCATCTACGCCCTGGATGCCGGCACCGACCAGGGACCCGGTTTCCTCCCGAGAGAAGCCGCCGAACGCATGCTGGCCCAGTCCACGGCCCTAGCGGAACGCTGCAAGATACTGCTGGTGCCCAGCGCTTACGTGGCCAATGATGTGGTTCAAAAATTGGGCGTGGACCCTAGCAAAATACGTGTCACCCACCTGGGCTGCGATCATCTGCCGCCCGGTGCCGCACGGCCCGGGCACCTGGCCCCGAGCGCACGCTATCTGCTCACGATCACGCGCATCGATCGGCGCAAGAACCACATCGCAGCCCTGCGAATTTTCGAACGCTTGGTCAAGAAGGGCTACCCCCATCACTGGGTGGTGGTCGGACCCCTCGGCCATGGTCACGAGGAATTTGTACATGCCCTGCGCGATTCCCCCGTGCGCAACCGGGTGCGATGGTTGCGTCTTGTGGGCGATGCCGAATTGTCGACCCTGCTGACGAGCGCCGAGTTCTTGCTTTGGCCTTCGCGCAATGAGGGGTTTGGACTTCCGCCCCTGGAGGCCATGGCCTGTGGCACGCCGGTCGTAACCAGCGACTGCACTTCCCTGACGGAAGTTTGCGGCGATGCAGCGTTGCTCCATGACCCCGACGACGAAGACGCCTTCTTCGAATCCTGTTGCAGGCTGATCGAAGACTC
>JAESRM010000325.1 GCA_016764635.1 Planctomycetota bacterium | reverse complement strand
TGGGGAGGCCCGTATCGTCCCAGGGGGGAACGGCGAACTTCGAATAATTATAGAGTGGCTTCGCGGCCACCACGTTCGGGCATSMGTTACGGAAGGCGTTTKGACTCGTCGTACAAGTACATCGCTCTTCTAGTTTGCTTGGTGCTGGCGGTGACGCTGTCGATGCGCCCATTTCGATCCGTATCGAGTACTAGGACATCAGGCTGGGTCCTATCCGAGGAAAGAAAAATCACCCARCATCCGTGGTCGACGTGGTCGGCCTGAGGACCCGCAGCATGAAAGACGGTGAAAGGTGCGGTAATGGATCCATTCGCACCCTCTGTACTGCTGATCAAACTGCGAGGAGTGCCAGTTAAGTAGAATTCCCACAAGTGCCCAGATGCGTAAAGGACCATGAAGGAGGCTGTCGCTTTCGGGAGCTGCGCTATTCCGAGGACATCTTTTGCGTCTATAGATTTGTCGTCCTGGAATACCAAGACACGAGAGATGCCTTTGGGGGTAAGCGATGCTTTCCCGGTGGGAAACTCCAGGACTACAATMGGYTCCCTTAGTTGCAGCACCTGCACCACCGTGTTGCCCGAAACGTGAGAACGGCCCCCGACGGCGAGTCTTCCATTGCCAATGCTGGCAGTGAATTCGGGTCGGAAGGACAGAGGGATTCCCTCGGGTGCCTTGAGTACTGTTCCATCCTCGAGCATGTGACTCCAGTTCAAGCGSAWCKYGKTYWKKKTGAWWWTMCMRWSSKMSMYKTSMGYGCSRAWRRASYSMACSRSSWCGCSGRKGATCGCCTTGTCGCCCTGGGGTGTGGCGATTGCCTTAGTCGTTAGAGTTCCWAGTAGGGCAAGAATGGATACGGCCATTATTTKGGYGACATTTGTCATGTTKGGTTCCTCWWYRAATTATTCAMAGTGACCGTNCAARACAGTACCCACCAAGCCTTGCCTCCACCAATATTGCCCCGAAGGGGRGCCCGTCCAAWGRAGTCGTTTCGGGGAGGGTGAGAGTGTCCAAGTGGGGMGCGGCATCCGTGCAATCGATGGGGGGTGGGGGACTAACAAGGTCTGCACTCCCATGGAGCGCTAGCATCGTTTGACCGACCCTRTCAGGGGCGTKTGGCCCATTKGRCACCGTAGACRTCGATGAACGTGGGGGCGATGCGCCAGSTTTTGGGYGCAAGWTCACAKACGAAGCCCACATCGTTCACGTCCTGCTCYGTTCCTCCGCGCCCGTTGTTGATGGTGCGTCCTTTRCGCTGYCCGAGGGCCAGYAACTTGAACTGCACGAATTCGTTCGAGGAAAGGTCGTACACGGCGGACCCYAGMACYTGAGTCGAAATGGAATGCGGGTAGCGCCTCGATTCAKYSGGGATCCAATGGTTSGGTTSCGTGAAGAGCCRWGGWCCRGCGGCTTTGGCGGATGTMRCACCTCGCAGGGTCAAGCTGATTTGAGWGCCMTCTACCCGGGTGACCTCRCTCCAYAATTCTGAACCTGCGTCTTCGCTCGGGTGGTATGGAATCGTCTGCCCGCGCACGTTGTCCACGAACACCAAGCAGCTCAAACGTTGGGTGATGCGCTCGGGGATGAGTGTCTTGGAACCGGGTTCTCTTGAGGCGGGCAGCATCGAAAGCGCTTCTTCAGCGCTGAACCAAACAGCCTCGCGGTTGAAGCGCTCGCTCGGGGTTGCGCTTGCATCGCCATCGGGTGGCAAGTCACGGGCCGTGCGACGTAGGTGGAGCCCGCCTTTGGGAGACAGCTGTTCCCAGCGAAATCCCGAGGCGACGAGGCCCGCGTCCTTCAGGGCTTTGTCCTGCTCCGGCAATTGCTCCCACTTGACGAGTGCGGACTGCAGGAGCTCGACGATCGCTTTCGGACTGTTCGTATTCTTGCGCGCGAGCAGTACGCCGCCAGCAGTCATCACGTACGTGCCTTGCATGCTGCCCCTGCTCAGTTCTTCGCTCCCATTGACCGCCCTGCGGAAGAAAAGGCACTCGGGATTGTCTTCGCGCTGCAACCGCCAAACCTCATCGGCGACCGTGACGAATTTCTTAGAAAGTGCAACCACTTCGGGATCAGACCAGACACGCCGGCCCACAACACCGTTGGCTCATGTGCAGCCGAGCGGGTGGCCATTCATTGCCCAAAACAAAAGCGGCTTGCCTTGGTCATGGGCAGCCTGCACACCTTCCCCGAACTTCAAAAGCCAGGGGATCTGCTCGTGTTTCACCTCGGAAGGGCTCGGCAGAATATGGGAGCTCCAAGCGCTCAAGTTGTCCGCGCTAGGCGTGGGAACCTGATGGTCCCCCGATGCCAAAGCGGGAAGCGCTGTGGCCAAGGTCAGTATGAAAGAAAGCAGCATGCTGGACACTATATCAGCGAAATGGAATTGGTGCACAATGGCCCTTTCAAGGAAGGCCGCACCTTCGAGTTGGATCTGGAGTCCTCGATGGTGTGATGCCAAAGTGCTTGCCCGCCGGGAAATTGTGAATACTCTGTGACCCGCGTCTATTGCCCACGCTATCCAATCCAATGACCTTTCAATCGATTTTCATTGGCTTCGTGCTTGTCCTGACTCCCGGTTTTGTGCTGTGCCAAGGCCCGGTCGTGTCCCCAGGTGCGCGTTTCCTACATGGGCAGATTTATGGGGCGAGTGGTCGGCCAGCAGCAGCCCTTAGACTCCTGGTTCGGCGGGAAGAGAAGTCCTGGATCGAGGCCGGGCCAGGGCAGCTGGGGCGGCACCAAGGTGAATGCGTGACCGACCCTGTTGGCCACTTCCGGTTGGATGGTTTGTATCCCGGCGCCTATGAAATTCTAGTTCGGGGTGAATCGGATGAAATTGATGACTGGGTGCGTTTGTCTGCCGAGACCTTCAGGACGGGCGCCGAAGTGGTGGCTGTGTCGTACGGGCAACCGGTGGTTCAGGTGAGRCTCATGGACCACGAGGGAMAACCGTGGCAGGGCGGACGTGARGATGGCCGCTTKGGCAAAGTGACGGGKGGGCTTGGCTTCCAAGAGCGACACTCYTGCGACTATTCCAGTTGGCCCACGACCCCCCAGGTGCTTGTGCGCGAAGTCGGCGAAAGCGGGCGAGGTAGTTTGCTTTCGTGGAAGCGCAAGGCGGTTGACTGGGTCTTCTCCGACCTGCACTACTCCACACTCAAGCCGGGCAARACCTACGCGGTCCAGGTCATTGGCGGTCCGTTCCAGGGCARGGTCCAGTATGTTTCAGCCAACGAAGACGGTTCTGCGCATGYGATTGAAGTGCGGGCGGGCAAACCGGCCCMATGGGGTGGCCTYACCGTAAAACCAACCAGCTCTGGAAAGCCCCTTGGGACAAAGCGCTATGGCGATGAGTTTGGTTTGTGGATCGCGGAGTTCGAAACAGGACTGCCATTGATTTCGCGCCTCCCATACGAAGTCGGTCCTTCCGTATTAGAGCTTCCGCCTGGCAAGTATCGCGTGGTTCTTGAAGGCGCTCCACTGATCGGCAAGTTTCACGGCACCCTGGCAGCGTCTCGCCACCTGGGCCGCACCGAGGCCGTCGTTTTGATTCAACCGGGCGCATCGCAAAACCTAGACTTGAACGTCGAGCCCGGTGGCACGCTTTCGATCACGGTGCAAGGGCAAGCTTCCRGAGAAGAYTTCCAGGCTGTGCGGAAAAGTCMGRGCGCTACCCACCGATCCGAGGCCCTGGATGCGTGGGTTATCAGTCAAGGTAGCAAGGTCTGTATAGTTCTCCGTAAACCTCACTTCCTAACTGAGCCGGTGCTCTTCGCCGGCGAGGCTATATACGGCTCAATCTCTTTCGGTAACCAGTTGGTTCGAAGCTGGCCTTTGGATGAAACCCATGAAAGCGCCATGTTGCCCGTCGGGACATTTGAGCTCACCGCCACGACYCCGAGCGGTCGTAGCGTGACTCAAACGGTTGAGATTCGGCCGGGCGAGTCGGTGCCAGTCACCCTGAAATTTGCACCGCCGAAGAAGTGAGGTCGCTTGGCTGTTTTCGCCTTGGAAGAGGCTGAATTCGAGGCCAGGTCAATATTCTGCCCGCCAGCCGGTCGTTGCGACGTGGCCAGAACCCTAGGTCGAGGCCTCGTATCCGTCCGGTCGGCCGAAGCTTTGGTATATTGCGCCCATGAATTTTGCTTTCACCGCCCGTCTTAGCCTGCTGTTCCTGTTTGCTTTGCCCGCTATTGGGGGAATCACCCCGTCCTCGATGGCGCACTACCAGGATTCTGAATCCGTAGACGGTGAGGATCTTGAGGAGGGGGAATCCGCTCCTGAAGAGAGTGCAGAAGACGTTGGCGCTATGGTTAATGACTTGCGCACCTCCGATGAGAATTGGCCGCAGATGCAAGCCTGCACGGCCTGCACGGGCCCACTTTGCTCCGACCACATGTCCGTGGAGCATGAGGCCCTCGCGCAGGTTCGGAAAGCCTGGTCCAAAGCTTCAGACGAAGACCGACTTCAGTCGGTGTTCAGCCTCGGTCACTTGTCGACGCAGCACAGCAACCTGGCCAATCCGGCCGTGTGTGATTTCCTAGTCGAGGCCATGAAGGACGACGAGGCATGGGAGGTTCGAGCGGCCGCGGCCTATTCCCTCGGGCACCAACCCAACCCCGAGGACTTTTTGACATCGATGCAGGATCACATGCTGCGTTTTGACGAGAGCCTGCCCGAACAACGTGAGATCGTGCGCTCATACGAGGAACTGCTCGATGACAGTGTAGAGAAAGCCCTACGTTTGCTCGGGCCCCAGCGGAACATGAGGGCAGGCCTGAGCATGCTCGAGCAGTTCTTGCCTGTGGTCAAAGAGCGCACGAAGCTGAACCGTATGGAGGCCGAGTGGGGGGCATCCGTGGCCTCGATCGGCCGTTGCATAGACCCCAAGGCCTCCAAATCTCTCTTGCGGCAAGCTCGTCACTTCAAGAAGAACACCCTACCCCGACCCCTGCGGCTAGCCTTGCTGCAAAACCCAACCCAAGCACGGGTGCAGGTGATCATCGGGCAATTCAAGGCCCTGGAATCTGGAATCAAGAGCTACGAGAAGATCATCAAGAAGATACGCAAGTCCAAAATGCCGCGACCTCCCCGTACTTTCAAGGGAACGTCAAGGCAATGGAAGGTCGCCTTTGGGCTCTATGTTGAAATTAGGGTGGATGTATTCGTTTCCATGCAAGACCGACTCATCGGAAGTCAGGACGTGCAGCATGATCTGCTGGTCGCTTGGGCGGAGAACCAGTCCTTGCAGATGTCGAAGCTGCGCAAGAAGGACTACGTCAGCAGTTGGAAGAACTTCTTCGCCAACAACAAGCGGCACTGGCCTAAGGTCCTGCAGCGCGCATCCGCTGGTGAATAGGGCCACTGGTTCCTCACGACAGTACCCAGT
>JAESRM010000210.1 GCA_016764635.1 Planctomycetota bacterium | reverse complement strand
GCTACGGCTCCGTATCCCCGGTTAGCGCCACTGACTTGGTTGGTGGGACTGTGGGCTTCATGGTAAAGTTGAGTGCCCGCAATCCATTTCTCGAGTGATGAGCGTGCTACACGGTCAGCCTCATAGGGTCGAACCTATCCAGGACAGCCCACTTGCATTCAGCCCATAACCCAATAAGCAACACCGAAGAAAAGCCGCTGGTCGCCATGAATTGGGGAGCAAGTAGGGTTACGAATTTCATGTTTGGGATCTTGTCCTTGGTGATGGTGGTGATGGTCGCCGAGGACTTGAACGCGGAGTCCAGCTGGAGGGAATACTCGCTGCTCGCGATTTCTAGCTGGGGAATCATTACCTATGGCCGGAGCAGCTATCGCGACTTTAGGCTACCGCTCATGCGAGTGGTCGAGGGCAAATTTGAATGGCGCGATCCCGAAGGAACGGACTACCAAGAGTTCGCCCTGGAAGAAGTCGCTAGCTGCGGAATGGAGAATGGAATCGACCTAAGAATTGGCCTGCGCTCCGGCGAGGAAGTCGCGATCAGCCTAAAACCCGTAGACGAAGAAGTGCGCCCTTCGATCATCGCCGCCCTTAAGAACGCAGCCAGTGGGGGCTCGCAGGCAGCGGATCCGGCGTAAACGTGCGCTTAAATGCGAGCTTAGATATAGGGTGGGTGCATGCAGGCGGAAATCTCAAGGCTCATCAATCCTGAACGGACCTATACCCGAGACGAGGTACTGGCCAAGCCGAGTGCGGTCCCTGCGGAATCGGGCGTGTACGCATGGTTCTTCAAAGAACCGCCTTCGCACGCCATTGATTTGAGCCAATGCCATAAGTGGCGCGGTTTACACCTGCTCTATGTGGGGATCTCGCCCAGCAAGCCGAACAAGGTCGATGGCAAGAAGAGCAAGAACAACCTGCGCAAGAGGATTCGTGGCCACATGCGTGGCAATGCTTCCAACTCCACCCTGCGTCTTTCCTTGGGCTGCCTGCTTTCAGAAACTCTCAACATCCAGCTGCGTCGTGTGGGCTTGACCGAGCGCAAGCACTTTGCCAAGGACGAACAGTCGCTCTCGGATTGGATGGCACGCAATGCGTTTGTGGCTTGGSTTGAACATCCCGAGCCCTGGTTGGTGGAGCACGCAGCCATTGAAAAACTCTACCTGCCATTGAACCTTGCCATGAACAAGCAGCACTTGTTCCACCCCTTTCTCTCTGCGGCCCGCAAAGCCGAAAAAACAAAGGCCGCAGCGCTGGGCGTCCTCAGGTGAGGTCCCGTACCGAAAATCCCGTGAGCTGAACCCGAATTCAAGTGTTGCGTTGTGCGTGCCACAGTTGGGGGGCTGAGTTCGGCTTCTCAATAAACTGCGAAATGAAATCAACACATGGAATCAAGGCACGCACGATGCTTCTGCGCTTCGCGGGTTTGTACCTGGTGCTCTGGTTTGTCACGGCTTGGGTTGGGGCGCCGCTGCTCGGGAACAAGCAGCACCGGGCTTTTATTCAAGCAGAACTCGGCCGCCAGCAGCTCACCCTCGAATCCTTGAGGGAGCGCGGAGATGATCCGGGAGCCTTGACGTACTTGGAAGCACTCTACGGTAGTGAAGTTTACGATGGGAGTGAGGCCCAAACTCCTCGCCTTCAAATGAGGACCTCTTGTCCTGCACCCTTTGTTGTTCGGGTGGAGCAAGAGGTATCTATGGGCATGTTGGGCAGCGGTTGGGCCACGACCTACCTCTGGATTTTTGGAATCACTTTCGAACTCAGTACCGGGCAAACCTGGATCTCTTGATCCGGTACGGTGTCTGCCTCCGTGTCGAGGACATGGGGCCGCCGCGTAGTTCTTACTCGAACAATTCGCTGATGGAGCCCGTGAAGTTGGATGTCGGGTTGGGGTTCGTGTCCCGGTGCCAGGCTTGGAAGTGCCAGGTCTCGCCGGCTTGCACGGCCACACGACCGTGGGGTTGCGGGAGCCAACCGAGGTCCAGGTCGAGGGAATAGCTGCCCGTGGCATCGGTGATTCCGAGCTCGGAGATGTGATTGAGGCGGCCTAGGGCGCCGCCGAGGCAGAGGTTGCCTTGGCTGCCACCGGGCATCACAACGAGTCCCGGGGCGGTGGAGCAAAGGAAGAGGGTGGTCGCTCCAGGGGGCAGGTCGCTGGCGGTCAAACGGACTTCGCCATGCTCGAGGTAGCCGAATCCAGTGGCGGTGAGGTTGCCCACGCGGCCTGTGCTATTGGTGACCGATGGTGCGCACCCGGGAGCTCCAAGATCGAGGGATGGCGGATTGAGGTAGGCCACAAAGACGCGTTTCTGCCCATTGGGCCCGACCCCTAAGCCTGCGATCGCATTGCCATCGTGTGAGAGACCAAATGTTCGGTACAGACGCCAACCCGTGACRCCCAAAGCTCCATGGGYGAGAAGGTACTGCTCTAGCAGTTGGGCGCCTTGCCCTTCGATCCAAACAAAGACCTCGGAGGTCGGCCCGAAGGCGGTGGTGGTCCCGATGATCACGCGACCGTCGGCGGAAACTGCGTTGGCTCGGCTCGACACTTCAAAGAAGAGGGGAGTCTCCGCCACGCCCATTTCCACTCGCGTGGCGTAGCGGGCTTCGTTTCCGAAATTGTCCCAAAACAGCGCGCTGCCCACGACAATTCGCCCATCGGCTGTAATGTCCGCCGCACTGAATCGGAGTGGCGCCGTCGGCATGGGAATCATGCCGGTCTGCTGGGTCCAGAGGAATGGCTCCCAGATCGGCCAGTGTCCGTTTGGTGTGAAATCATGGCCCGTGACACTACTGCCCACGACAATTCGTCCATCCGCGCTGACTGCGGTAGCCATGCTCGCATGGTCTTCGCCCGGCAGTTCCCCGAGAAGTTGCACCGCACCTCCAGGACTCCACAAGAAGGCTTCACGGGCAGAGACGTACGGGTTTGTAATCCCACTCAGATCATAATTGCCCACGACGAAATGACCATTGGGGCTGATGTCTGCGGCCCATCCACGATCCATGGCGCCGACCGGCGGGGCGCTCRGCATGCTCAACCCGTTCGCCGCCGACCAAACCGCAGGTCGGTAGGCCGAGTTGGCTCCGATGGGCACTTGCACTACCGTGATGAAATCCTGCCCGTTCTCAGCCATACCCCTCACGTCGAGGGCCCCCGGAATCACAAAAGGCGCTAGACCTGAATCGTGCCGCCAAAGTGTCCTTTCCGAATCGTAAAACAGCAAATCTCCGCCATCTGCCGACAACGCATCGTGGGCGCTTGGGAAGGACCCTGAAGCCAGCCCAAGATCAAGGAAGGTGGACTGGGGGGCCGCAATGGAAACAGATGCAGAGCCTGCAATGAGCAGAAGCCATTTCAATGGGAAGGATGTGTTCATGGAGCCGGTAGTGGGCAGGGAGCAATGTGTGTGGAGGGCAAGTCGCCAAGGCGTTCATACACTCTAATCGAATCGCCCAATGAATGTGGTTTCGTGCACTTCCAAGGTACTCAAGTGGGGCTGCAGTGGCCTTGCCTGCTTCTCGGGGCCTAGAAGATCCCGGGGATCGATACGGTGTCTGGCTGAATGTCATTGCTTTCGGTCGAAAACGCTAGGCTCATCTCGCGTCGCTGTTCGGATGTGGCGACATGGAGTCAGGCTCCGTTGCGACTGACTTGATGTGTTGTAGGGTGGTCTCCATGCCGGAAGCGCTAAAAAATTATCGGCCTTTGTTTGTTTGCGGCGGTGACCCTTGGAATTGTGCATGACCCAGTGACGGCCCGTGTTTGCGTGGAATTTTTTCCATAGGCTACTCCAGGATAGTGGCCTCGGAATTTTTCACCGTATTAGGTTTGGTATGGGGGATCGTCGGGACCTGGTGGGCAGGCCTGATGCTCGGTGTGCCGTTGGCTGTTGCCGCCCAGCGCGGAGACTTGCCCAAGCGTTCAGCCCCTCATTGATCCGGCCCATCTTAATCATGCTCATCTGTATGGCTTGCGCTTCCTTTTTGGCCGGCCAAGTAGTGCATCCGCTCGCTTACTACAAACCCCTCGCTCTGCTCGAGCCCATGGCTAGCCGTGTACCCGCTGATAGACATTCGATCTCCCTCGCCGTGGGCGCTGCGCGCACCGCGAGTTATCTGACAGCCTTCGTGGGCGGCACTATCCTTATCCTGCGCGTGCGCCGAGGGCGCCAGCAACTGGTCGAGGCGCTAAGCGGGTATCTTTGCTACGTCACCGTATACCCGATTCACTCCGGAGGTCGGGAACCGGAGCGGTCGTTGGGGAAGGCGGTGTCGCGGGGTTTTGGGGTTCTTGCCTTGGTAGCCTTTGCCATTCTTGAAGATTGACTTTTTTGGAGCCGCTGGTGCCCCGGGTGCCGGCGGGTTGCTTGCCTTGCTTTTGCAGGGCGATGGCTTCGCGCGGCGGAGTGGCTGGGATGAGGCACTGGGGTCCGTTGCCGATTAGGTCCTTGCGGCCGGCGCCGTGTAGGGTCTTGTGCACTGTGAAGTAATTCTCGGGGGCGAAGAATTGCATCAGGGCGCGTTGCACTTTGGGGTCGGAGAGTTTCTTGACGGTGGTGACGGGCTTCATGGTCATGGGGTCCAGGCCCGTGTGGTACATGCACTTGGCGATAAATACCTTCTTGATGCCTTTGACCTCGCGCGTCTTTTCCATGGGGCGCTTTGCGGGACCGTGGCTGGTGTCGAGCAGTTTGCAGACGGTGGGTATACGCAGGAGGCGCGGCGGTCTCAATCCGGAAGTCCATGCACCATTGTGAAGGTGAGCCGCATCAATCCGTTTTCAATTGAGCCAAGTTGAGGAGTTCACCTGTGCGGAAATGCTCAGTGGGGTAGGCTGCATTGGGTCAGATAAATGTGTTGCGGGAATCGGAGGGCACGGCTACGGTTGGGTCACAGCTGCGGATTCGCGGCCTCTACAACTTCCCCCGTGTTGGGCCATTCCAACAACCTTGATCCAGCACGATTACCTGTTCCTCCGAATTGAAGGACTTCACATGAAACACTGTTTTACCCCCCCCCTTACAAAGGGTTTTGACCACTTGCCTGATCGTCGCTTCGGCGTTGTCCTGGACTAGCGCGCAAGCGCAGATTCACGTGGATGTGAATACTCCAGCGCCGTTGGCGCAGCAGGATGGGCTGTTCTGGGCCACGGCTTTTGAGAGCATCCCGCAAGGGATAGTGGCTGCTAACATTCCTACCGCGGAGACAGAAAAAGATATGTGGGTAGCGGATGGGACCTACTACCCCGAGGTCAAGCGAGACCCCCTGGATACCGTGGGAGTTTCCAAGAGCTTCTCCCTTCCTCCCAACACCCGTCTCTATGGCGGGTTCCGTGGAGTGGATGGCTCGTTTGGCGGTGAACAGACCGTAAACGAGCGCAAAGCAGCT
>JAESRM010000364.1 GCA_016764635.1 Planctomycetota bacterium | reverse complement strand
CGCCGCTGGATCCCCGAAGCCTCCGACCACAAGCTGCTCCCCCTCTGCCAGATGCTAGACCTGGACGAGGGCAGGCACCACCGTGCCCAAGAGTCCGACCAAGGCCCACTCTCCCAAGCCCTCTACGCCATCAAGCGCCCGCTTACAATCGCCTCCCGCACGCGCACAAATGTCCCCGCGCCTGCGCACCATCGAAGTCATGTACGGCGAGCCCCACACCAACCCCATCGAATTCCACCCGCAAATGCTCTACCTAAGTCAAGACAAGTGCGACCTCGAAGCGGGGTGTCCGAAGGCAGGCGAGCTAGGGACTTACCGATTGAGCAAGGTCCGCAATGCGATCCCGCAGTAGGCTCCAATTCGATTGAAGACGTCTGACTCGGTACCCACTAGCTGCCTAGTTACTGAAACACCACCGACAAGCCAGGTGTGAAGTTGCTGCTGTTGCCGTCGCGATACCAACCCTGAAAAAGCCAAGTCTCGCCGGCTTGTACGGGTACCAGGCCTAGGGCTGGATCCGGCATGGCCGTCAGGGGGACGATGGCCCGGTGGTATCCCGAGTAGGCAATTCCAAAGGTCCCGTGCAATCGCAGGATACTAGCCCCGCTGCCCAAACACAGATCACCCTGGCTTCCGCCTGGATTGGCGATTAGACCTTGCCCCTGGCTGGCAAGGAAGTAGATGGCCTGGCCGGTCGGCAATTGCTTGGCAAGCAACTGCAACTCGTCGTCCATGACCATATTGCTACCACGCCCCTCAAGGCTTGCAGGCAATCCGGTGGAGTTCACCCGGGCAGAGCAATAGGCACCACCTGCCGAGGGCATGCAGTCCAACATCGGAGTGAAGCTGACCAGGATACTGTACTCCCCGCAAACCTCTCCCGGGTTGGTCTCGATCTTGACCAGAACTCTCTGGGAAACATCGGAAAGATTGATCCAGCCCATCTCCTCACTGAGACCGACGGTATAGGACGTGGTCAATGGCAGCCATACACTCGCATCACCGCACTGGTTGGCATCCGCCAGCCACAAGGATGCTTGAACACGAATGGGTCTGAAATTACGAGATCGAATAGTCACAGGCAACGAGGATCCGGGGGGCACGCATACTGAGAAATAATCAGGCGCGCTATCAAAGGCCACCAAATCGGGTTCATAGTAGCTGGGTAGGTCCCGCGCATTGGCACAATCATGATTGCCCGCAAAGCGATCCTCCACCAGGTTGGGGCAGTCGTAAGGGGTGTCCTCGATCGTCAGAGCTCCAGGCCCAAATTGGTTGACGTCTCCGCCGATGCGCACAATCCTGGCGGTGTTGTACCCCACCGAAAACCCATCAAATATTAGGCTGTCCGTACGCCCTGGAATACCGAGATCGTCGTTGGAAAGAATGCAGGACGCAAGATCATGGACATCTTCGATCACCGTGAGAATCGTATCGAATGAGCTTCCCTCCGTTGTGAGAGTGGCCCTCCCATTTGGATACCACAGGAAAAAGATGTCCTTACCCACAATTGGATCACAGGTTCCTTCCCTAGGAAAACTAGATGCGCTTAGCAGGGTCGTATCAAACGCAGCTGAACCAAAAGACGGGATGGGTATAGGATTCTCGAAGCTATCACCTAGAACCGATCCAGGGCCTCCTGCGTAAGCTGTTACCGTTCCTGAGCGCCACTTGGAAATCAAAAAATCGTCGAAGCCGTCCGAGTTGATATCGCCAGCATCCAGCACCGCAAGGCCTAGACCAATCGGTACGTTGCCGACCCCTCGCTCCCCTAGAACCGTCATGATTTGTCGCCCGGAACCGCCTGCCAGGATGCGAACCGATCCGATGCCCAACCCCTCGTGCCTACTGCTTATCGCCAATTCACGAAAACCATCCCCATTCACATCCCCAATCGTCCAAATCGTGCCTCCACTTCCTTGTAAGGCGGAGGGGAATTGTCGGATCAATGCTCCGTTCCCGCCGGCGTGAATCTGGACAAAATTCGAGTCGGGATCCATAAGAGCCCAGTCCTCAAGGCCATCCCCGTTCCAATCGTCGATCCGTACGAAGTCGCTGCCAAACCCGGGCGAAAACCCGAGCATGCCCCCGACAATTCCTGCGAAAGGCGCACCCGAGTAGATCAGAACTTGGCCAAGACTATTGCCCAAGCTGTAGGGGTTCCCCACCGCCAAGTCCGGGATTCCGTCCTGGTTCCAATCGCCCCCATCCTTTAAATCCACCCCAAAATTGATCGCATGGAATGGTGCAATGAATTCTCGCAAGAGACCACCATCCATTCCCGAAAGCACTTGAGCCCTTACACCTTGGGTTGACACCGCCCAATCATCAATTCCATCCCCATTCCAATCAGGCAAGCCGGTGATCGCCGTCCCAAACAAGCTTTCCCCCACACGACCGAAAACAGAATACAGATACGCTCCATCCGACCCCGAAAACACTCGAGCCTCGCCCGGTTGCAATCCTAAGGAAGTCGACGGCAGCCCCACCGCCCAATCCGATATACCATCGCTATTCACGTCACCGATGGCCTCAAGCACCTGGCCAWAAGACTCCCCTTGGGCGCCATTCCTTGAATAGATGTGGGCTCCATCAGTTCCGGAAATGGCATGGACCGCTCCAGCACCCGAACCATTCGCCGAATGCCAGGGCAATCCAATCAAGAAATCGTCCACCCCATCTCCATTCACATCCCCCAAATTAGCCATGTCCTGCCCAACCCCGACAATGTCTCCGGGGTGGAAACCGGCATCGTACAGAAATTCCTGTCCGACCGTGATTCCAGAAAGAAGGGCGACAGGCAAGAGCCCACAGGTTATTCGGTTCGTAAACATAGCGATCGACGTAGGCCAAGCTCGGCCGCTGGTCACACCCAATATACCAAAAAAAATGCTTCCTTGAGCCAGCATTGAAACATCCCCCCCCGCATGTCCGAGATCAAAATCCATCGCGCAATACATCTCGCCCGACTGGACAGGGGGGGGCTGGTGGAACATGGGCCCAATGCCCGCGGACTTCCATCCATTTCCGGTTGCTCGAGGATGCTTTCGGAACGATGTAGGTGAAGTCCACCGTCTTGATACAGTGTGTCTTAACTCGATCAAAGACTTCCCGGTATCGCTCCTCGCTTCACGGACAAGAATACGGAACTTGGAACACACAGACTTTGCCGGCAAGCGCAACAACCCCACCAAATTCAGATCCCGCGGAGACTAACCTTGGAGGTATGTCGCCTATCCCGATTGCGAATGGGTTGAAGAGCAATACTAGTCACCGATCGAATCGAAACCGGGTTCGATACTTCCGCGGGTTTCGTCTAGCAGCAGCCCGACAGAATTCATGGGAAGTCCACTTCCGATACAAGGAAGGAGAAATCCCCGACACTATTGATAGTCAAGATCGACCGCTCGACCCACAGCGGCTCGCCTTCAGGGCCTACCGCCCTTCCTGTACGCATCCCATCAACTAGCTTCCCCGTCTGCGCGTCTAAGTACCAAAAGTTCACAGACCCTCGGAAGCGCCTAACCGTCACTTCACGTTCCGAATTGGGCAGGATCACCTCACCACCCTCGAAGATGTCGGAGTAAAGTTCGATCTCCATATCCGACAAGTTGCGGACGATAAAAACCTCACCGCCGCTCCAATATGCCAGCCCGGATAGTAGCAGTGCTACCAATGCCGCACCTAGCACACACCTCCTGGTGATGGGAGTGAATGCTCTCCTGCTCTGATGGTTTTTCAATTCTACATGCCCTTGTGTTCTAAGTTCGAATCACTCCACAGCTGTCGAAGTGCGTGGGAGTTTACCAAGTTCGACATGGCCCCACCCCGAGGAATAGTCAGCCAGTTCATTCCACCCTCTAGTGGATTGATTGCTAGTATAGGCATCGGAATTCCAAAGGGGCAGTTTCGGGGAAACGGCGGGGAGCGAGGCAGTTCCGGGGGCGAGTGTGGATTCCCTCATAATTCGAACAAGCAAAGACAAATGACCCATACCAATCCTGAGCGGAAAGACACCGGTTTGCCCGGCCCGGTGAAACCCATCATCATTGAGGGCCGGATGAATTTGGAATCATGGGAGGTAAAACTACTTGTGGCTGCGTTGGCTGTGTATCTGCTCAGTCTTTTGGGAGAGGAGCCCAGCGTTCTTTGGGTGCTCCCGCTGGGGACGGCTGTTTGGGCCGTGGGGATGATTTTCAGGGACGCCCTATGGCAGTGGAGTCGCCCGGTGTTGACGTTGGATTCGAGCACGCTTCGTTTGAGAATTGATTCGAAGAGGCAGTACCTCGAAGTAAACCTCGAGGAGGTTGCCGATTGCTGGGTGGAGCCTGGGAATGACCTCCGCGTGGCACTTCATTCGGGCGTCGAGCACGCTATCGACTTGACCCACTTTTCCGATGCGGAAGAGGAAAGCGTGCTCGCAGCGCTGGAGGACATCGTAGCCAGGAACCAGGAGAGTGCGCAGGTAGGGTAGCGATACGGCGTCATCCATTTTTCTCCACTATTCCAAGCGCTAGTTGCTTGGAGCAGTGGAGAAGAGTGACCGATGCCGTATTCGTGAACCCAAAGCGATGTCGTGCGTTGGTTGGGCCATGCATCTCCTCAAGCTGGCCTTTCTCCTCCTCCTCGGATGCTCTCAATCTGGTGCGGAGAACCCTTCCGCAGCCCGCTCTCCAGAGGAGTCCCAACCCGCCCCGGGTCGGGTTGACATCGCTCGGTTGATCCCCTTGCACAGGGGCCTCGCAAAGCCCAGGCCCGGGGACTGGCTGGCCGAACACGAGGAGCCCGGGCAGACTTTTGATGAATACAAGCGGGCCCACCCGACCCTACCCAAGCTCCCCCGGAACAAGATCTACATCCAGCCGATCGGTAGCTTCGAAGGTCGGCAGGGGCAAATTCTGAGGGACACAACGGAGTATCTAGGGCTTTGCTACGGCTTGCCGGTTGTGGTGAACAAACCCTTGCTCACCGGGGAGTTGGTGCAAGTGGAGCGGCGTGGAGAGGTCGCGCAGGGAACACTTCAGCTGCTGACCCACGACATCTTGAACAAGGTTTTGAGGCCCAACCTGCCCGATGATGCAGCGGCCTACTTGGCCCTCACGGATGTGGATTTGTGGCCCGGGAGCGGGTGGAACTTTGTATTCGGGCAAGCCTCCCTCAAAGACCGCGTGGGCGTATGGTCCATGGCTCGCAACGGGGATCCCGAAACGGACGAAGCGACCTATCGCCAGTGCCTGCTACGCTCCTTGAAAATTGCCTGCCACGAGACCGGTCACATGTTTTCGATCCGGCACTGCACCGCCTACGAGTGCCTGATGGGCGGAACCAACAGCCTGCCGGAGACCGATTCCAAACCCCTTTGGATGTGTCCGGAGTGCCTTCAGAAGGTGCTCTGGGCC
>JAESRM010000096.1 GCA_016764635.1 Planctomycetota bacterium | reverse complement strand
TGCGCGACGATCCGGCCCCAGTTGATCGAATTGACCCCGGAAAGCCGGGTCGCATCGCGGAAGCGGCGGTTGTTGAACAGGCCTTTGACGATGTCCTGGTTGATGTGGGTGTCGAGCCCCTTGGCAGCCAATTGCAGGGCGTTTTTGACGGCTCGTGCGTCGGCACTGCCGTGGCCGATGATGACCACGCCATCAACGCCCAGTAGCAAGGCGCCGCCGTACTCCGAGGAGTCAATGCTGCGCGCCAATCCGCCCAGGACCTTGGGGTCGATGGGCACGCCTTGCTTGGTGAGTTCCCCCACCAGACGCTTCATCATGAAGGACGCCATGCCCTCCATGAGCTTGAGTACCACGTTCCCGGTAAACCCGTCGGTGATGATCACATCGGCGTGATCCTTGAAGATGTCACCACCTTCCACATTGCCGACGAAATTCAAACCGCTGGCTTTGAGCAAGGGGTAGGCCTGCTGCAAAAGCTCGGTGCCCTTGGACTCTTCTTCACCGATGTTCAAAAGGCCCACGCGCGGATTTTCAACGCCCATGCAGTCCCGTTGAAGGATGTCACCCATGACCCCGTAGGCCAGCAGGTCCTCGGGTTTGGGCACGGTGTTGGCGCCCATGTCGAGCACGGTCACCGGACGCCCCACCAGGTGCTGCGTGACCGCGATGCCGGGGCGCCGAACCCCGGGCAGGGTGCCTAGCATGAGAGTGGCGGCGCCGACCACGGCGCCCGTGTTGCCCATGCTTACAAAAGCTCCCGTCTCGCCGGCGCGCACAGCTTTGGTGCCGAGAGATATGGAGGACTTGCGCTTAGCCCTTAGGGCTTGGGCGGGTTTCTCTTCCATGCCGATGGCTTCGGGGGCATGGGATATGACGAAACCCGGGTTTCCACCCAGGTCGTTTAGGCCGCTGATGATCGCGGCCTCGTCGCCAAAGAGAACGATGCGCTCGGGGAGAAGCGGTGATTCTGCCGATGTGTCGACAGCCGCCAAGGCCCCTTTGAGGATGGTTTCGGGGGCGTGATCGCCGCCTGAAACATCGAGCCCGATTCGTGTCTTGCTCATAGAATTGTTGGGTCGAGCCTGGGCTCTAACCCGTGCAGACTAGAAGTCTTCGCGCTCGAAGACTTCGAAACCGCCGTCGCCGCCCTTTTCGAACCCGTAGTGGGTGGACTCTTTCTCATTGACTCGATGGGGACGGGTCAATGCGTTGGAGCGCGGGTCCTTCTGGGTGGGCTGATCGGTCAGGGCCAAGTGTGAACGCTTCATGTTCTTGCGGGACTTGGAGATGCGTCGTTTGGGGTGGGCCATGGAACCGTTTGTGCTGAGTAGTCGGGCGAACCCGGGTGCTGGAGTGACCTGCGAAAGGTCGGGATAAGCGGGGAAACATAGCGCCCCCCAGCCCTGGAGTCAATGGAAGGCGCTTTGGTCTTGAAATTTCCTGAAAAGTCCCGTTGCAGGACCCAGGAAGGGAACGGATTTTGCCGATTTAGGCCAAAACGGCTGCAAGGGCCTCTTCGGCGGCTGCATAGGCCTCCTTGGCCGCTGCAACTTTCATTCCCTGGCCCTGGGCGGACTCGGGACGGCCTCCGCCACCCCCACCGAGCACCTTGGCCATGGCTTTGGCCACCGCGCCGGCTTTGAGGCCCTTTTCCAGGGCCTGACCCCGGCAGAGCACCAGGAAAGGCACTTTGTCGCCCGCCCGGCCCATGAGAACCAGTGCCAGGTCAGGTCCCAGGGACTGCACCCGCTCGCCGATGGCGCGCAGGCCGTCCCCGTCCATTTCAGGCAGGTCGAAGACCCCGCTGGGAACCCCAGCGCGTTCGACGAGCCCGAATTTGATGCCATCAAAAGCCGCGCCCACGTCGCCGCTGGCTTTCTGGCTGCCCGCCTTTTTGGCCTTCTTGAGGTCCTTCATCAGGGCGCTCACGCGCTCGGGAAGTTCGTCCTCCTTAACCTTTAGGGAGCGTGCAGTATCGGCCAGCAAGCCGCGCACTTTAGCGATGTGGTCGAGCGCGCCCTGGTGGGTCAACGCTTCGATGCGGCGCACGCCGGCTTGGATGGCGCGCTCCGTGACGATCACGAAGGGACCGATGTCGCCGCCGGCGGACACGTGGGTTCCACCGCACAACTCCAAGGACCATCCGCCCACGTCCACCACGCGCACCTCGTCCCCGTACTTCTCGCCGAACAGGGCCATTACTCCGCGCGCCTTGGCGGCGTCGAAGGACTCCACCGTGGTCTGCACCCTCTTGTTGAGCAGGATCTGCGTGTTGACCTTGGCCTCGACCAGGGCCACCTGCTCGGGCGTCATGCCCTTGGGCTGGCTGAAGTCAAAGCGCAGGCGCTCGGGGCCCACGTGGGAACCCTGTTGGGTCACGTGGTCGCCCAGGACCTCCTGCAAAGCTTTGTGCAGCAAGTGCGTGGCCGTGTGGTTGGCTTGGATGCGAGCGCGGCGCTGGACGTCGACCTCGGCGATCAAAGTGTCGCCAGGTTTGATGGGGCCGTAGGCTTTGCCCAGGTGCACAACAATGTCGCCGATGCGTTTGGTGTCCGTGACTTCGAAAGCCCAGTTGCCTTCGCTATCGAGCAAACGTCCGGTGTCGCCCACCTGGCCTCCGCCCTCCGCGTAAAACGGGGAGCTCTCCAGGATCCAGCGTTCGCCCTTGCCATCATCGGCAAACGTTGCGCTCAGTTTCGTTTCGAGCTTCAAGCCCTTCTCGCCCGCTTCGCTGTAGGTCGAAACAGTAGCGTGTAAGTCGCTGACCTGCTCGGCGGAGAGCAACTGTTTGAAGCGGCCTTCGCTCTTGCTGATTTCACTGTGGGCTTTCTTGGCTTTCTCCCAGCCTTCGTTGTCCAGCTTGAGATCGTGCTCGCTGGCCATCAGCTCCACCAGATCCTGGGGGAAACCAAAGGTGGCGTACAGCTCGTAAGCCTCCACGCCTTCCAAGGTTTCGCCGCCTTTAAGCCCCTTGGCCATTTTGTCAAACTGCACGATTCCGCGCTGTAGGGTGCGACGGAAGGACTCTTCCTCCGCACGCATGACCAATTCCACGTGCTCCCGGCGAGCCTTCATCTCGGGGAAAGCGTCGCCCAGAACGGAAATGACCGGCGCGATCAATTGATACAGGAATGGATCTTGCAGCCCCAAGGTTTGCAAGCCGTAGCGGGATGCGCGACGGATCAAACGGCGCAGCACATAACCGCGGCCTTCGTTGGAGGGCAAGGCGCCGTCCGACAACGCACTGGTCACGGCGCGCACGTGGTCGGCGCAGACGCGGAAGGCGATGTCCTTTTTCTCATCGCCCGATTTGTAAGGCACGCCGGTGATCTCACCCAGCGCGTCGAAAATCGGGGTGAACAGGTCCGTGTCGTAGTTGGAACTCTTGCCTTGCAGGACAGACAGCACGCGCTCAAAACCCATGCCCGTGTCGATGCAGCCAGCGGGCAGCGGCTTGAGGCTGCCATCGTCCAAGCGGTTGAATTGCATGAACACCAGGTTGCACAGTTCGATGAATCGCTCGTTGTCCGCGTTGACACCAATCTCCGGATTGGCGCCATCGGCCGGATCGTCGTCGGGACCGCCCCGGTCGATGTGGATCTCGGAGCAGGGCCCGCACGGACCCGTCTCCCCCATCTCCCAGAAGTTGTCCTTCTTGCCGCAGCGTAGAATGTGGCTGGGGTCCACGTCGGTCAACTTCAGCCA
Source organism: Planctomycetota bacterium (assembly GCA_016764635.1). Lineage (GTDB taxonomy): Bacteria > Planctomycetota > UBA1135 > UBA1135 > NORP259. The sequence continues at coordinate 1,702 of JAESRM010000096.1, read as the reverse complement.
GAGTTGTTCGGCCTCTTCATCCACCGGCAAACCATCGCTTTCATCGCCACCGAAAACCGTGATCCACAAGCGCTCCTTGGGCAGCTTCCAAACCTTGGTGAGCAACTCCCAGTGCCACACGATGGCCTCTTCCTTGAAGTAATCACCGAAGGACCAGTTGCCCAGCATCTCGAAGAACGTGTGGTGGTAAGTGTCCACCCCCACTTCCTCCAGGTCGTTGTGCTTGCCCTGAACCCGAATGCATTTCTGCGAGTCCACCGCGCGCGAGTAATCGCGTTTGCCGGTGCCCAAGAAAACATCCTTGAACTGGTTCATGCCCGCGTTGATGAACAGCAGCGTCGGGTCATCCTGGGGGAAAACCGGCGAGGACGGCACAACCTTGTGCCCCTGGGCCGCAAAGAAGTCCACGAAACTCTGACGAACGGCTTGGGAGGAGGGGAAAGACGAGGGAAGTTCAAACATGGCCGCGGGGGGTCAATACAAGGGTCTAAAGCACCAGAAAAGCCCGGCACAGCGCCAGCATCCTATGCCAAGGCCCCCTTTTCGCCAATAGCGTCGCTCGTTCTTCCTGGTATCTGGGCCATGTGGCGGATTGGCCCTGTAGTGCGTTAACTCCTGCGGAGGAGAACGATGGCCGAAGACACCTCAAATGAGAACGATTCGGGTCAGTTCACACGAAGACATGAAGGACGCGAAGAACACGAAGCTCCACGTTAACAAAGGGAGTTGCGTCACGAACACAATGCGTCTTAGGCGCAGTCCGAGTGAGCTGTTGATCCAAAATCACGGAAGAATGCGAGGTTCTGGCGAAGCCAGAACGAGACGAGTTAAATTCTTCTCGGCCTGGCTTCGCCAGAACCTCGATTAGTTCCCTTCCCTTCCTTTCCCTACGCCGCTTCGCTGCGTTGCTCCTTCCGCTTTACGTATTTTCGGGTGGACTGCACCCAATCCGTATTGTATCCGCAGCTCACTTTTCTTAGTTGACGTAGAGCTTCGTGTTCTTCGCGTCCTTCGTGTCTTCGTGTGAACTGACCCGAATCGCTCTCTGCGTAGTTTCTGTATACCCGAACTCACAACCGCAGAAGTTAACGTCCTACAGGGCCACCCAAACCACACTCCCCCTAACCGCAAAAAAACCAGGGGCGGTTCGTCTGGGAAAACGAACGGCCCCTGGTTGAAAGCAGTGGTTGCTGGTCTTGAGTCCTAAGCCTTAGCTGTGGGCTTCTTGGCAGCTTTGGCCACAGGCGCCTCGGCTTTTGCAGGGGCTCCTGCAGGGGCTTTGGCCGGTTCTTTGGTCGCGGCTGCGGGTTTTGCCTCGGGTTTCGCTTCAGCTGCCGGGATTTCCATGTCCGGCTCCTCGTCGGGCATGGGATCTTCTTTGACTGCAAAGAAGGCGCGGATCTCGGTTTCGATCACGTCGGCCAAGTCCGGGTTGTCGATCAGGAAGTTGCGTGAGCGTTCCATGCCCTGGCCCAAACGGATTTCGCCGTCGGTGGGGTGCTTCATCGAGTACCAGGTACCCGAGCGCTGCACGGTGCCGGAGCGTTGGCCCAGGTCGAGCAGTTCGCCCTCGCGGCTGATGCCCTTGTTGAACAGGATGTCGAATTCGACCTTACGGAAGGGCGGGGCGATCTTGTTCTTGACCACGGTGACCCGGGTGCGGTTGCCCACCACCAAATCGCCGTCTTTCAGCTGGCCGATG
>JAESRM010000095.1 GCA_016764635.1 Planctomycetota bacterium | reverse complement strand
CCCCTGGGTCCCCTGGCTGACTTCCAGATTTCCCCAATTGGTTCTCCCCAATCCATGCCTGCCGCAATCGCCTGCAACTTGCTAGGATTTCCGCCCTTCCATGGCTGGCCCCCTCCTCTTCTCCCCCCTCTTGCTTGCTGCGGTAGGCGCTGGCGCCGAACAAGTCGCTCGCATCCGGGAYAAGARGCGCCATCCTGCGCCSGGRGAATTCCAAGACATCGGAGGACACCGGCTGCACTACCAGATCCTGGGTGCYCACCACCTGGAGCAGGATGCCGAGAAACCCCTGGTGGTTTTCGAGGCCGATGCCGCCGACTGGTCCACCCACTTCGGCGATCTGCCCCATGAGGTCGCCAAGCATTCCGCGGTCCTGGTCTACGACCGGGCGGGATTGGGCTGGAGCGAAGAAGGCCAGGGGCCCCGGGATGTGGACACCCTGGCCCGGGAGCTGCACCGCTTGCTTGTGGATGTGGGCCAAGATCGCCGGGCCCTGATCGTCGGCCACGGCTTCGGTGCGTTGATCGCACGTATGTACGCACACCGATACCCCTTYGAAACCGCAGGTTTGGTGCTCCTGGATGGTGAATACGAGGGTTTCGCGACGGAAGCTCGCAAGCGCGGGCTGCCCTCGGCCGAACCTTCCGAGGTGCTACTGCGCATGCTAACCGTAGCCAACAAATTCGGCTTGCTGCGCGCCTTGCGCATGCCCGTCGCAGTGCCCGACGTACCCAATTACGAGTTCAGCCCCCGGGCCCAATCCGCACTTTGCGCCCGCAGCTTCGACCCTTCCACCCTGCGCACCATCCTGGCCGAACAGGAGTGCAAGCTCGCCAGCATGGAGCAAATYGGGGGYCTCAAGGATCGWTTCGAGTTCCCGATTCGCATTCTTGCGGCAGGGCGCAGTTCCTGCCCCGAAACTGCGCCAAAAGGCTTCCCTACCGAGGAGTTCAACACGCTTTGGGCCGATCAACAAAGAAAGCTCCTTAGCCTTTCCTCGGACTCAAAATTCGCGGTCGCGGCCGACTGTCATCACTACGTGGCCTTGGGCGCTCCGGATTGGGTCCAAGAGGCCATCCGCGACGCTCAAAACGCGATCCAGGCTCCCACCGACGACTAGTCGGTCCCCAGGGGCCCTGTGGTGCCGGAAGATCCTGCACCGTCAATTCGGCGTCCCAGGAATCTAATCCCTAGGGAGCAATTGCTCCGCCAACGGGGTCCTAGTACGCCCGTACAAGCGGGTATACTGGTGGGCCCTTTCAGCCCCCCAGTGGCTTTACATATGGATACTCGATTCGTCTTGCCCTTAGTGCTCGCCCTGCCCCTCGGAGCCCCCGTTTTGGCAGCCCCCGCCCCGTCCGTCCAAGCCTGCGAAATCGCCTGGCCTAGCTTGCCCGACATCGGGGATACAACCCGCATGGACCAGGAAGTGGTCGTCCTGGTGCAGGCCCGCCTCGAAGCGGTTCGCGAGGCCATGGCCAGTGGCAGTCCGACCGACTCCACAGCCCAGGGGAAGGTTGGATTGGCGTATGCGGAGCTCGGTTTGGCGTTCGAAGCCAACACCATGTGGACCCCGGCGGTCGCCAGCTATCAACAGGCCTTCAACCTCATTCCTGGGGAGGACAACCTGCGCGACCCTTGGCTCTACAGAGCGGGCACTTGCCTGCACGCACTCGGTGATCCGGAAGCGGCTCTCAAGGCGCTGCAAACTGTCGCACCCAGACTGAGTGGCACCGCAATCGTTCAAGCCCGCTTGGCCTCGGCCGCCTACGACATGGGGCTCATGCAAGTTTCCGCCGACGCTTGGCAAGCCGCCATCGATGCCGAACAAAGGGCATGGGACAAGGCCGACCCTTCCCAGCGCGCCACCGAACCGATCGCCCTGCCCGCCAGCCGCGTGGGCCTGGCCAAAATCCTCTTTGAGATGGATGACTTGGAGCGGTCCAAGGCCTTGCTGCAAGAAGCCTTGCAGATGCAACCTCACTACCCCCACGCACACTACCTGCTGGGTCAAATTTTCGCGGAGGAAGGCCGAGACGAAGAAGCTCTATTCGAGCTTTCCAGGGGCCAGAACGCCTTCCCCATGCTACCTCCCGATCCCCACGCACCCCGACTGTCGGGCTACCGTGCCGGCTACGGCAACCGCATGCGCTTCATCGAAATCGACATGCAAGAGGGGCGCATAGATAAGGCGATCGCCTCCCTCGACGCCATGCTCGAGAAGCGCCCCACAGACCATTTGGTGCTCAATTTGGCCGCGCGCGCGCAGCTGATGAAAGGCGACCTGGGCAAGTCCCTGACCTTCCTTCAGCGCAGCGAAGTGGCCAACCCCACAAACCACCAAACCCAACTGGAACTTGCGATTCTGTACCTGAACCTCGCCGGGCGCGAACAGAAGGCTGAAATTCGCGACGTCCATTTGGCCTCCGCCAAAGAAAAAGCCGACAACGCGCTACGCATCGCTCCGCACTTGGGCAATCCCTACTACTACCGGGGCTTGATCGAAGCGCAAGGTGCCACCCAAGGCAACCCGCAAGCGGGCGACATCATGCAGCGCGCGATGAGTTACTACCAAGCCGCCCATGCCTTTGGCTGCAAGGAACCCGCCCTCTACGAGCAAATGGCCATTCTGTACGCCCAAATGGGCCGTACCCGTGAAATGGTGACCTTCGCCACGCAAGGCACGTTGCGCAGCCCCGAAAATCCCAACGCATGGATGCTGATGGCTCGCGCTTATCTCACCGTTGGCAAAGGCCCCGAAGCCATCCTTGCTGCAGACCACGCCGTCGTGGTTTCCCGCAACAACCCCCAAGTCAAAGACTTCGCCAATCAAGTTCGTCAGGCTGTGCAAGCCGGCAAGTAACCCCCGCACTCCACTACACAACGCCACCATGCTTTTCATCGCAGCACTTGCATTCGTCCTCCCCGTCCAAGAAACGGCGCCTTCCGAAGCGGCCGCACAACCCTGGTTCAAGGAAGCCGCCGCGTCCAGCGGACTGAACTTCACTTACAACAGTGGAGCTGGAACGGGTTTTCACTTCCCTGAAATCATGGGCGGCGGAATCGCCCTCATCGACTACAACGGGGACGGCCTGCTCGACATCTACCTGATCCAGGGGGGCGAATTGGTTCCCGGTGAAAAAGACGTGGAGACCACGGGCAACAAACTGTTCCGCAACTTCCCCGCGGGCACATTTGAAGATGTGACCGAGACGGCCAGAGTTGGCGACATGGGTTACGGCATGGGCGTGGCCTGCGGCGACTTCGATCGCGATGGCGACATCGATATGTACGTGACAAATGTGGGCGCGAACGTTTTCCTGGAGAACCAAGGCGACGGTTCCTTCACCGACAATACYGCCAAGCTCAAGGTTGGCGATCCGCGCTGGGGCACCAGCACCGCCTTCCTCGACATCGACGCCGATCGAGACTTGGACCTGTTTGTCGTGAACAATCTGGGTTGGGCCGCCGCCACCGAAGTGGAATGCTTCAACTACWATGGCGAACCGGATTACTGCAGTCCGAACAACTACAACGCGCCGGCACCCGACATGCTCTACAAGTTGGGGCGCTTGGGCTTCCAAGACCACACCGCTATCGGCGGTGTAGGTTTATCCTTCGGCAATGGCCTCGGCGTTGCGATCGGCGACTACGATGGCGATGGAGATCCGGACATCTATGTGGCCAATGACGCCACCCCGAACGTGCTTTGGAACAATGACGGCAAGGGCAAGTTCAAGGACTTGGGCCTGCTGAAAGGTTGCTCCGTCAATGGCAATGGCACCCCGGAAGCTGGCATGGGTGTGCAGTTCATCGACATCGATATGGACGGGGACTTGGACCTCTTCATGACCCACATTCGCCGCGAAACCAACACCTTCTACGTCAACTCCAGAGGTCGCTTTAAGGATCGCACCACGATGACAGGCACGGCTAGCACCAGCTTGCGCTTCACAGGATTCGGTATGGGGTTCCACGACTTCGACCTGGATGGGTCCCTCGACCTGTACGTGGCCAACGGCGCTGTTCAGTCTTGGAAGGAGAACGAACGCTTCCTCGCCGAGGACGGTTACGCAGAGCCCAACCACCTGTTCCGCGGCAAGGGCGGCCCCAAGTTCGAAGAAGTTCCCATGGGTGGATTGGCTGCGGAAGCATTCGCCACCAGCCGCGGCGCGGCCTTCGGCGACCTGGACAATGATGGCGACATCGATATCGTCATCGTCAACCGGGACTCCTCGGTCTCCCTGCTGATCAACCAAGCCCCGCGCAAGGGATCCTGGATCGGTTTCCAGCCCAAAGGCGGCAAGGGCAACGTGGTTCCTGGCGCCCGGGTGGAAATTCGCTTTGCTGGCACGACCCTCTACCGGGTCGCCGACCCAGCCTACAGCTACCTTTCCAGCAACGACCCCCGCGCCCACTTCGGCTTGGGAATGGACGCCGAGGGCAAGCCTGTCTCCAAAGTGGAAGACGTTCGCGTTCTCTGGAACGGAGGACGCGAGGAGTCCTTTGGTCCCATGGAAGCTGGCAAGTATTATGATCTAGTTCGCGGCCGCGGTCAGGTCATCGAAAAAGAGTAGGGACTCGATCCCTGCAATAATGAGCGACTCCACAAAGCTATCGAAGAAGCTCGGCCTCTTCGACGTCTTCGCAATCTCCACGGGGGCCACACTCAGTGGTGGCCTTTTCCTCCTGCCCGGCCCTGCCGCCGCGCAGGCAGGCTCGGCCATCGTGCTGTGTTATATCCTGGTGGCTATTCCGTTGCTGCCGGCCATGCTTTGCATTGCTGAACTCTCCACGGCCATGCCGCGCGCCGGAGGAAGCTACTTCTTCCTCGACCGCAGCTTAGGCCCCCTGGCCGGAACGGTTGGCGGCATGGGTACGTGGCTCGCCATGGTCCTTAAGACCTCCTTTGCGTTGGTAGGTTTGGGAGCTTACGTCTCGCTCTTCGTGCCATCCTCACCATGGGCTTTGAAGGGATTGGCTGTCGGCTTCGCATTGCTCTTTGGTTGGATCAACATCATGGGAGCCGAGAAAGCCGGAGGCTTCCAACGCTATCTGGTGGTCGGCCTGTTGATCATCCTCACGTTGTTCATCATGGTCGGCTTGCCGCAAGTCAACCTGAGTCACTTCGATGGCATGCTCGATACCAGCTTCGAGGATCTGCTGGCCACCACCGGCCTGGTGTACATCAGTTACATCGGAATCACCAAAGTCGCTAGCGTCGCGGAGGAAGTACGCGATCCGGAGAAGAACCTAACCAGGGGTCTATTCCTCGGTTTGGCGGTGTGCCTAGTGATCTACTTGTTCTGCACGATCATCATGGTTGGCGTGCTGCCCATCGACGCTCTCTCCGAGTCGATCACCCCCATGGCCGACGCGGCCAAGGTCCTGCTCGGGATGCCGGGTATGGC
>JAESRM010000324.1 GCA_016764635.1 Planctomycetota bacterium | reverse complement strand
ATGGTTCGGCGAAGATAGGTGCCGAGCTGGCTCGCTGTCTGCCCGGTCAGGAGCCTGAAGCTCTTGCCCAGTTGGTCGCCGATGGGACCATTGGGGAGGGCACCATCGTGTTGGTGGGGGGTTACGGCATGGGATTCGGAGAAGCGGGCCTGTTGGCCGACGCGGGGACCGTTTCGGAGGTTGACTTGGCTGTGCCTTTGATGATCCGCCCGGCCCCGGAACTGGAGATGCCCGTGGGCAAACGCATTTCGGCCCTGGTCAGCTTGGTCGATGTGGGCCCTACGATCATGAGCATGCACGGGGTGCCGTATCCGAAGGATTTGGCGGGTCAATCCATGTCTGGATTGATGCGTGGCATCACCGATAAGGTGCGCGATCATGCGTTTGCGCTGGCCGACATCCATGCGGGTTTTGCTGTCATCGATGACCGCGGAATGCTGGTTCATTCCCTGCCCCAAGTGGGCGGTCCTCCCGGATTGGGTGAATCGTGGTTCGGTTTGGAGAAGCCGGGAGAGGCTGCGGTCGAGTTGCTTTTGCCGCGCGGAGCCGGGCTGCTGCCCAACGCCCATCGCGGTGGGATCGCGGATGAGGAGCGCGCGCAGGAATTGCGCGCCCTGGGGGAGGCTTGGGCCAAGCGAGGCCTTGCTATTCGCGATGCTGTTTTCGTCTCGCCCGTGAAAGCGGGTCGCGTGGAGGCTAGCGTGCGGGAAGCTTCCATGAAGAGGCCGGTTTGGCTCGAGGCGGGGCCTTGGACCTCCGAGTAGGACCGGTTGTGGGTCGCCCACGACGCCGTGTGCCGTTCTCGCACTTGTAGGCCTGCCCAAACCCCGTAAAACGGGGTGTTAGAGTGGTGTATTTGGGCCAGGGAAGGGGCCGGCAGGCATGCGCCGTGAGGAGTGCCGCCAGGACTCAATATTGGTCAATGCGCGCCATAGGTCCCCGCGCGATTACGGGTATCATGTGGACCCTCATATCGGACCCCGTGGATCTCTCCCGGGGTCGATTTTCGTCGTAGATTTCTCCCGACGCCAACCCCTCCCTTAGCTACGCCCCCATGCTGACACTAAGCCTCGCGTGCGCCCTGACCTTGGGCTCATTCGGTTCTATTCAAGAGACCGACCWMGCCCTAGACGCYGCCTATTTTGACCTGGCCCATGACCGGGTYTCGCAAGCCATGGGAGGACTCGCGGACCATGTCCGTTTCGAGGTCGCTCGCCTTGCGGAACTGCCGGCTGAAGAAGCCCAGCTCTTGGCGGATGAATTGGAAGTGGCATTGATCGCTTTCGATCGCATTCAGAAATCCTTGAGCAACGATGGGGTTCGCATCGGTCTGGTTGGGGACATTCAAGTGCCCAAGGAGTTTGGCTCTTTGTACGCGCGCTTGGCGTGGCTCAGCGATGCCGAGCTCGAGCGTTTGAACCCGCTGCTCGATTGGCAAATTGTGGGGCCCTTCGATAATGAGCGTGGGCGCGGAATGGTGCGTCCCACGGCGGCTGAGAAAAAGCCAGCCGAAGATTCTTACGAGGGCAAGGTGCGCAGTGTTTCCTGGCGAGAGCTGCCCATGGTGGCCCCGCGCGGTGGCGTGGTGCATTTGGGAGTCCTGGTCCAGCCGGCCCAGCAGGCCGCCATCTTGACGCGCACCTGGATTCACTCGGACGCGGATGAGACCTTGCACCTGATGGTGGGTGCCACGGAGGAGCTGCGCATTTGGCTCGGTGGCAAGGCCATCTATGAGGCCCTGGGCGAGCACGCTTTTGGCTTCGACGCCCACACCGTTCCCCTGGCGTTGAAGGCGGGTTGGAACGAATTGGTTTTCAAAGTGGGCAGCCATGAGGGCAGCCCTTATTTTCAAGCGCGCCTGGTAGAGGCTGTTTCCGGCGCTCCTGTCGTGCGCGAGTGCAAGTCCGGTGCGCCCGAGGGCGTGTCGCCCTTGAAGTTGGCGAACCCCGGACGCAAGATTAAGGAGCCGGTGGCGGCCCTGCGAGCGGGTGCCTGGCGCCGATATGCACAGGCCGAAGGCGCCGAGGCTTCCTTCCGCATGGGCATGATTTTGAACGACGCCCAGCCGGTTCCGCGCAGTGAGCGCGCCGGTGGGGAGGCCGCCGAAGCCGCCCATAAGGCCGCCGACAGCAGCTTGCGCTATCACCTCCTGGCCATCGAGACCTCCCGCGAAATGGGTGCTTCCGCTATTGAGGAAGACATCAACCCGTACCTGGCGACTTTGGACTTGGCCCTGGAACACCACGGGGATCTGCCCTGGTTGCTACGCTTGCGAGCGCGCCACGCCCTGCAAATGCAGGGTTCCGCGCAGATGGCTTTGGCCTGGATCGAGCGCGCGGTGGCGGTCAGTCCCCACTCGTTCCTGGTGCGCCGGGAGCATGCTTGGATCGTCGGAGGCCTGGGGCTGGGCGCACGCGCCACGGCCATGAACCGGGCCCTGGTCCGCGACCCAGCCACCCGCGTATGGGCGGGTGCTGCGGGCGGCTTGACCGGGCTCTTGCCGCGCGGTTCGAAAGAGCGCGCCGAGTGGCTGCAAGCCGGAGTTTCGGCGGGCAACCGCAACATGATTCGGTCCCAGCATATGGAGGCGCGCCAAGCGACTCAGAATGCCAGCGCACAGGCCTACTTGGCCGAGCTGGAAGCCCTGCGCGAACTTTCACCCTGGGGGACAGACGAGGGCATGCGCACGGTGCGCTTGCTGCAATCGGCCGGACACCTGGAGGAAGCCGGCACTTTGCTGGTGGAGCTTCTGGAATACTCACCCGATGATTCGGCCATGCATTCCYTGCARGCTCGCTTGGCCTTGGCCTCCGGGGATKTGGAACGCGCCGTGATTTGCTTGGAGCGTTCCTTGGARTTGGACTTTGGCCGCGAGGAGGAGCGTCGCTTGCTTGAATACTTGCAAGCGGGCAAATCCCAGGCCTTCCACGAGGAGTTCGTTGAGCCCCTGGCGGATATTTTGGAGCGTCGCAAGTCCGACGAAGTGCTCGGGGACGACGCCGGCGGCCGTGAGATGCTCTTGCGCCGCGTGGTCACCAARGTGAACCCCGACGGCACRTCCAAGGTGTACCACCGCGAGGTCCAGCGTGTGCTGACCGAAGCCGGCGCGCGCCARCTCGACCAGCGCGGTTTCCGCGGYTGGCCCGGGGAGCGCGAGGTYCGCATTTTGGAAGCGAGCGTGACCCACGTGGACGGCACCATCGCCTTCGCAGAAACCGGATCCTCMGGTCGCCGGGGCTACGTGGCCGTGGACTTCCCGCCGCTCGARGTGGGGGACATCGTYGACCTGCAATGGCGCGAGGACACCCTCARGACGGGCGTGTTCGGCAACTACTTTGGCATGAGCGAAGCCATGACGCCCAGCGACAGCCTGTACGTTCGCGAAAGCGAGGTCGTGCTGTTGGCGCCGGACTCATTCCCGCTCTTCCTGCACGAACGCAACTTCACCGGGCAGTCCGAGAAGTCCATCCGGGAGGACGGGTTGCACATGTGGCGTTGGCGCCTGGAGGACCAGCGTCCCGCCCGTCAAGAGGGTTTGATGCCGCCGGCCCAGGAGCGCATCGCCCAGGTCCAGGCCACTTCGTTCGCATCGTGGAACGAATTCGGCACCTGGTGGTGGAACCTGATTCGCGAGGAGCTGAGGCCTTCGCCGGAGATCAAAGAGAAGGTCGTAGAGCTCACCCGGGGCGCGCAAACGCCCATGGATAAGTTGCGTGCGATCTACAACTTCGTGGTCACCGACATCCGTTACAACGCCTGGGAATTCGGCGTGCACGGCTACGAGCCCTACAGCGCGGCGGTTATCTTCAGCCGTGGATTCGGCGACTGCAAGGACAAGGCCATCCTGCTCAAGGTCATGCTCGGCGAGGCGGGTATCGAAGCTTGGCCGGTGTTGATCCTCTCGGAGGGTCGCCGCTTTGAAGAGGACCACGAGCTGGCCATGGTCAGTCACTTCAATCACTGCATCGCATTCGTGCCCGAGCAAGAGGGCATCCCCGAGATGTTCATCGACGGCACGGCGCGCTTGCACACCCTGGAGACCCTGCCCGATTCCGACGCGGGCGCCAAGGTTTTGGTGGTGCGKGAGGACGGYGTCGAGAACCGGCGCATTCGTTTCCCTAAGGGCACCGAGAACCGCTTGGACACSCAGATYTTYGTGGACCTGACCGGCGATTCGGGCCCCAAGGTCAAGGTCGTGCGGCGCGTGAYCGGGCGCTACGGCGTGGGCGATCGTCACCGYTTCAACGGCAGCGACGAAGARCGCGCTGAGCAAGCCGAGCGCTTCCTCTCCGGCATGTTCGGTGCCCTCGAAGGTGAAGTGCAAAGCACTTGGACCGACGTGGAGGACCTGAACSAGTCYATGGAAAGCACCTAYGAAGTGGGCGTGGAGAGCATCACGCGSCCCACGGACAAGGGCTTTGAGTTGCAGGTCACCTTCGAAGCGTTGAACCTGCTGCGCGGCGTGGCCAGCGAAACGGAACGTACCAGCGACCTATTGTTGGACGTGCCGTGGAGCCGCAACACCGTCATCGACTACAAGCTCGGCGAAGGCGCGGGTTTGAAGAAGCTACCCCAGGCCGTGAAGGTCGAAACCGGGGACGCCGTATACACGCGTAGCGTGGAAGCTACTCCGGAGGGCGTTCGCGTCACGGAGTACTTCGAATTGAAAACACATCGCATCTCGAAAGARACCTACGCGGAATTCCGCGACCTATGCCGCCAGGTGGACAGTTCCCAAGTGGACTCCATCGAAGTGGAGGTGAAGCAATGAAAACTCTCATTCTAAAGGCACTGTGCCTGACAGCTGGCCTGGTCCCCGTCCTCTCCGCCCAAGAGCTGACCCCGCAATACGTGGTGTCCTTGGATCTCTTGGACGATCGTGCGCCCACGGTTCGTTTCCAGGAGGGCATGGCCCTACTGGCCGCGAATCCGAACCACGATCTGATCTTGGATTTGATCGAGGCCATGGGCAATGTGCCCGACGGTGGCGATCTTGAAACCATGATCAATGATCTGAGTTCCCTGCGCACCCAGGTGGGTGATGCCACGGCGCGCACGCTCATTGGAGATTGGCTGCGCGACCTGGAATGGAAGTCTAGCGCCTCGGGTTTGCCCCTCAATCTGGGTGAAGACCTGTACAGCGATTGGTTTGGCAAGTTCTGGTGGGTGGGCCCTTTGGGGTCTTTGACGGCGCCGGAGCCCATGTGGAGCGAGGCTTCCGCGGGCAATGATCCCGAGCAGGGATTGAAGGCCCATTACGAAGCCAAATGGGGCGCGAAGCTCGCCTGGAATGGTTTGCAGCGTGCTCCACGTAGATCGAGCATCCCCGGGGATCATCAGCCGTACCTTTCGGGCGGTCTGGTTTATTTCCTGGCCGGCGCGCGCCTGCCGGGCGGGCRAGGTTGGTTGGAGATCGAATCCGGCC
>JAESRM010000094.1 GCA_016764635.1 Planctomycetota bacterium | reverse complement strand
GAAACGGTTCGACTCGGTTATTTCAACGTGGGCAAGGAACCCGACAAGGTCCAGGTGGAAATGGTCAGCTGGGACGAAGCGGACTTGAAGGAGGCCTACGAAGTGGGTCGCGGCGTGATACGCGACATTCGAGCCGGCCGTTTCGAGCACAAGGCAAAGGCGCGTACCTATGCGCCGGCCATGGCCGCGCTGGTGGGCGACACATTGGTTGGAGATACATCACTCGGCGAAGAAGCCGGGGAAGAAGCCCGCGAAGAAGGAGGTGCCCTGTGAGCGAACTACAAAGCAGCGATCGCCTTCTGTTGGCTTCGGCCGGTACAGGCAAAACCTATCGCTTGAGCGCCCACTTTGTGGGGTTGTTGTTGCAGGGCGTGGCACCCGAACGCATCTTGGCCACCACATTCACCCGCAAAGCTGCGGGCGAAATCTTGGACCGGGTTCTACAGCGTTTGGTGTCCGTGGCCCTGAACGAAAAGGACGCGGCGGAACTGTCCGAAGTGCTCGGCTTTTCCGTTGATTGCGCCACGGCGCTCGGATTGCTGCCGGGGCTGGCTCGTTCGATCCATCGCTTTCAAGTACGCACACTGGATGCACACGCGATTCATTTGGCGCGTTTGTTCGAGTCCGAATTGGGCTTGCCTCCGGGTTGGGCCATCGCCGACGAAATCGCCGACGAGGACTTGCGTGACGAAGCCTTGACCCTCGCTTTGGCGGAAGCCAAGGAGGAGGAGTTCATGATCTTGCTGCGCGGATTGGATCCCACGGGGGAGCGCCGCAAGGTCTTCGGCCAGCTCAGCGATACCATCACGAACCTGCTGCAGGTCTTCCGGGAAGGCACGGACGAAGCGTGGCAGTGCGTAGCAGTTCCGGATGGACTGGCCTCCGCGGAATTGGACCGGGTCCTGGCGGCCATGCTCACCGTGGAATTGCCGCAAACCGCCCAGAAGAAGCCCAACGCCAGTTGGAAGAAAGCCATGGCTAAGGTATGTGGGTTGGCGGCCGATGGCAAGTGGGAGGCCTTTCTGCTCGATGGCCTCGTGACCAAGTATGTGTCCGGCGCGGACTACTATAAGAAACCGTTTTCGGAGGAGATCGGGGAGTTGCTCGACTCTTTGATCCAGGAGGCCTGTCATGGTTTCCTCACCAACCTCAATATTCGAAACATGGCCACGCGCGGCCTCCTTAAGCGGTTTGAGCACTGTTACTCAGAATTGAAGATGCAGAGCGGTGAACTGCGCTTCGAGGATATTCCCTACATGCTCGATCCGTTGGGGGCGAGCAGCCCGTTTTCTGCGGATGATGGCGCCGGGTTGCAGGAGCTTTGGATGCGTCTGGATGCGCGCATCGACCACCTGTTGCTCGACGAATTCCAGGACACTTCATCGATCCAGTGGCGCACCTTGCGACCGCTGGCCGAGGAGATCACTTCGACCTTTGGTGGTAGCCCCGCCGAAGCGCGTACCTTCTTTTGCGTGGGCGATCCCAAGCAATCCATCTACCGCTGGCGCCAGGGTGAACCGCGTATCTTGTTGGGCCTGAAGAGCGAGTTCCCTTCCCTGGAAGTGGAGGAACTGCATCTCAACTATCGCAGTTCCTCAGTGGTCATGGAGACCACCAACCGCATCTTCGGAAACCTCATGTCCAGTGGTCTGTTCTCCGGTGAGGACCGGCGACCTGCCGCCCAAGCGGCCATGGCTTTCGAAGAGGCTTATCCCAGTCACGAGGCCTTCCACACGGGAATGGGCGGCGTCGTTCAGGTTTGGCAGACCCTGGAATTTGAACTCGCCGAAAACGAGGATGGCGTAGCGGGAACGCGGCAGGAGGAGACTCTAGAGCTTGCCGCGAGGCGCGTCGCGGAGATCCATCGGGAAGCCCCGGGAGCCACCATTGCGGTGCTCTTCCGAACGAACAAGAACATCGCCAAGTTCCTGCATCGCTTGACCGGGGAATTTGGGTTGCGTGCCAGCGGACACGGGGGCAACCCGCTCGTCGACGCGGAATCCGTCTCGGTGGTCATGTCCTTGCTAACGCTGGCGGACCATCCCACCAACACGGTGGCTGCCTTGCATGTGGCCACGAGTCCTTTTGCGGAACAGGTGGGTTTGACCGCCGCAGACTTTGCGAGCGACGGTGGAGCTGTAGGGCGCGATGCGGGTTTCCTTGCAGCCTGCGCGACCATAGCCAGCCGCGTTCGAAGGGACGTGCTCGAGCAGGGTTATGCCGCTTGGTTGCACGGCCTGCGGGGAACGGTTCAGGAGCAGTTTGGCGAGTGGGACCGCGTGCGCTTTGACCAATTGATCGATCGCGCCCAGACGTTCTCCGAGCAAGCCGGGCTGCGGCCTTCGCAGTTCGTACGCATCGTTTTCCAGGCCCGCGTTCCGGCTCCTTGGACCGCGCGTATCCAGGCCATGACCGTGCACAGTTCCAAAGGACTGGAATTCGACGTGGTTGTGTTGCCCGAGTTAGACGCCAAGATCGTGGGGGGGCGCCCGATTCCGGTGGGTTCTTCACGGCCCGATCCTGCGGGAATGTACGAGAGCATCTCGCACCTTCCCAAGAAGGCCCTGTGCGAATTCAGCGGAACCCTACAGGGGTTGGTTGAAGTGGAAAACCGGGCCAACGCACAGGAAGCACTCAACCTGTTCTATGTGGCGATCACACGGGCGCGCAAGCGTTTGGAGTTCTGTATCCCGCCCTATAAAGCAGCGAGTAAGGGTGGCGCGGATGCGTTGACTTTCGCGAACCTGTTGCGTTTGTCCTGTGATGTGCCCAAAGAGCAGGATCCGGAGAGCGACGGTTTGCTCATGGAATGGGGGACGGAAGGACTTCCCTGGTGGGATGCCCCGAACGCCGAAGTGGCAGAGTGCGCGGTTGTCGCACCGGAAACGGGTCCCATTCAGTTGGCCGCCTCGACGCCGGGCTGGGTGCACCGCGCGCCCTCCGCTGGCGATGAGGAGTCCAAAGAGGTCACGGGGCGTGAGTTGTTGATGGAGCGAAGCACTGGCAGCGCGCGTGGCGTTTTGCTCCATCGCTTGTTGGAGCTGGTTGAATGGACGCAGGGGGAATCGCCCTCGGATTCCGATTTGGATGGCGTACTTGCGACCCTGGAGCAAGATCCCGAATTGCAAAACCAAGCCAAAGCCGACTTGCAGCAAGTGCTGACCGATTCAGCTTTCATCGAGTTGTTTGCCCAGCCGCATGCCCAGGCGCGGGTGTGGCGCGAGCGGCGCTTTCACCTGTTGGATGAGACCGCAGGCGAGCGTGTCCTGTGGAGCGGATCCATCGATCGTTTGACCGTGCAGTTCGAAGGGGACCAAGCCACCAGCGCCCATRTGGTCGACTTCAAAACCGGCGGCGTGGACTCCTCTCCGGAGGAGTTGGCCGCTGCGTATGGGCATCAACTGCGCATCTACGGGCGCGCCGCAGCCCAGCAATTCTCCTTGCCCTTGTCGTCGATCCGAATCTCTTTGGCGATGTTGGACCGCAACGAACTGTTGGATTTGAATGTTGAGTGAACCTGTCGTGAGCGTGAGCTTTCGAG
The DNA here is from genome assembly GCA_016764635.1 of Planctomycetota bacterium. Lineage (GTDB taxonomy): Bacteria > Planctomycetota > UBA1135 > UBA1135 > NORP259. Next base: position 1,898 of record JAESRM010000094.1, on the reverse strand, counting down.
GCGCTTTGGGCTCTTAAGGCCTGGCGTTCTCGTTTGTGACCAGCCAAAGCTCCGCGGCGCACGGCCGCGGAGCTTTTGTATTGTCCCAGGCCCGTGGCACGTTCGTATCCTCGGCCCATATGACTCAAGCTTCCAAATTCGCTCTTCCTCGCCCTGTCTGGAACTGAACCATGGCCGGTGACCCCAAGGGAATTCAAACGGTGTTGATCACCGGAGCGAGCACCGGGCTGGGCTTGGCGATCGCGAGGGATTTGCTCGCCCATACCCAGCACCGTTTGGTCTTGACCGCGCGTCCGTCTTCCATGGGGCGCTTCGAGCCGCTTGGGCTTGAGAATGGAGAGCGCATCTGGCTGCGCCCGTTGGATGTGACCGACGCCGATCAGCGCGATAGCCTTGTCACCGAAATCGAAGCTGCGTTTGGTGCGGTCGACGTGCTGATCAACAACGCGGGTTTGTCCTTTCGTTCCGTGGTGGAGCATGTGGCTGCGGATGAGTTGCGCGCGCAAATGGACGTGAACTTTCTATCTCCAATGGAATTGACACGCCGGGTTTTACCCGCCATGCGCAAGCAGCGTTATGGGCGCATCATCACCATCTCCTCGGTGGGGGGCATGATGGCCATGCCGACCATGTCGGTTTACAGCGCGTCGAAATTTGCGCTAGAAGGTTGCTGCGAAGCGCTTTGGTATGAGGTTCGCCCGTGGGGCATCCACGTCAGTTTGGTGCAGCCCGGATTCATTCGAAGCGACGGATTCACGAAGGTGCACCTCACCCGACAAAGCCAATTCGGCGCGGATCACGAATCCGATCCTTATCACGAGCACTACGCGAGCATGGGGCCTTTCATTGCGAAGACCATGGAGCGCACGACCTCGAGTCCCGAGAGTGTGGCGCGCACCGTCCGTCGAACCATGCAAGAGAAGCGTCCGTGTTTGCGGGTTCCCGCTACTTGGGACGCGCGCTTCTTCGCTGCCTTGCGCCGCATCATGCCGCGCGCCATCTATCACCGCTTCCTCTACAGCCGTCTCCCCAACATCAAGAGTTGGGGTCCCGGTAGTAATCAAAACTAAAGCGACCGGGTCGGTGCTCGACTAGGTAAATGCACACGCCGAGCAAGCACAGGTTCTTGACGAAGTTGCTGCGCTGGAACATGTCCCAGATCCAATAGCTCTCTTCGCTGACCTCGGGGGGCCTTTCCAACAGTCCAGGCAGGTGCACGCTCAAGGTCACCGCRATCAGGAAGAGGGCCARGGCTTGGGCGCCTCGACGGATRTGGWAGCCGAACAGGATCGTGGCCGAACCGGCCAGRAGGAAAACGCCACAGCCRATGGAGACGGCCCKCGGATACGGAACCCAGTCGGGCATCAAWAGCTGCAGTAGCTTGTCCGAGAAGATGTGCTCCCCGCCGAGCCCTACAAAAATCGAGGAGAACAGAAGGCGGAAGGCCAAGTCGCTAAGCCCATAGCGCGTGCTGTGCACGGCATCGATTGCTTGGGGGCGACTGTCCATGGGGCCGGGTTGGCAAATTTCGCCGGGAAGCAAAAATGGCGGAGGGGGAGGGATTTGAACCCCCGGTGAGTTGCCCCACGTCGGTTTTCAAAACCGGTGCATTAAGCCGCTCTGCCACCCCTCCGCGCGCTGAGGATTCTAGGGTTCCAAGGCCCTCTTTGCTACTGCCGGGTCCGAAGGTCGTACAAGGTCAGCACCGGACCCGGCCTTTCCACGGCCCACAGGTCCCTTAGGGGGAAGTCCATGACCAGGGGCAACCGGGCGGAGGCCGGCGGGAAGTCGCCGCGGCCAGGATGGACCTGCAGCATGGGGCTGGCGGGCAATCGGAGGGGGTCGAGCTTGGGCAGCACGCCGTCCTGGGAGGCCGTCTGCATGCCTGTGGCCAGGTC
>JAESRM010000093.1 GCA_016764635.1 Planctomycetota bacterium | reverse complement strand
GAGCATGTAGTGCGGCCAACCACCCATTCCAGAATCGCCCGGTTTCCAATCGACTTTTGAGATCTCGCGCACGACGGGCTTGCCCTCGAAATCGATCACCTCGATGGATCCCGGCTTCAAAATGGCCACGTCCCCATCCTCTAGATACATGACCCGATCCGTGTGGGGCAAAACGCCAAGAACATCGGAGGCCAAATAGGCTGAATCCGGCGTGAAGGCCACCAACAGGGGCGGGCCCTTACGTGCGCACACCAGCTCTGGCCCATCCGCGCCCTGGGCGATGGCGCCCAATGCGTAATAACCTTCGACCCGGTGCAAGGAGCGGCGCAGGGCCTCCTGCAATGAAATGCCCTCGGCCAATTCCAAATCGATCAATTGGGCGATGACCTCGCTGTCCGTTTCAGAAACGAACTTGATGCCCTGGGCCGTGAGTTGCTCGCGCAGCTCCAGGTAGTTCTCAAAGATTCCGTTGTGCACGATGGCCACGCGTCCACCCGCACCCAGGTGCGGGTGAGAGTTGCGGTCCGAGGGCTCCCCGTGGGTSGCCCARCGGGTGTGCCCAATGCCTACGGAGGCATTCTCCAAGGCGCCGTCTACCAGCAAGCCTTCGAGATTTKCGAGCCGACCCTGCATCTTGCGAATCARGATTTGCCCATCTTCGATCACTGCAACACCCGAGCTGTCATAGCCCCGATATTCCACGACCCTGAGACCCTCGACGRGGGTGTTTAATATTCCTCCATCCATGCGGATGGCTCCGATGATTCCACACATATCGCTTCCCTATCGAACCGTTGACCGGATGCACGCCACCCCAATAGGGCGAAAGTGTCACTTGGCCGCTATTCAGAGCGGCTTCTGCCCACTTTCGGCCCTAGAACGGCCTAGGGAGCACCAAAAGTGATGGTTGGTGCCCCAAGATGAGAGGGGCCGATTGTAGATTATTCCGCCTTCTTAGGTGAAAGATCGTCGAATTCCACCCGCTCGCCCTTGTCCAGGCGAACTCGAATCCCCTGACCTCGGATTTCATGATCCGCATCAGCGATGATATCCAAGTGGTGTTTCCCCTGCCCGACCACCGATGCGGTCCCGCGTAAGGACCAGCGCGAGCCGGCGGCTTCCAGGGATTTGAATCCGATCGAAGGCTCCCTCGGGCTGGCGCCTGCCGCCAGCAGCGGAAGGTGCACGGTCTCGCCCGGGGCGAGGTCTAGGATCTCGTCCAAGTAGCGCACCACGGCCGGGGCCTGTGAACGGTTCGACAGAACCAAGACCTCCTCGGTGGGATGCGAGAGCACAAAAGGCCCGCCCTCCCCGCTGAGCAAGGCGCCCCCCACCAACTCCACGTAATCGTTGGAAGACAGGGAAAGGGTGGCGTTGTCGACCTCGAGGAAGGAGACCAGGGGCTCACCTCGGGAAGGCGACCCCAACACGACCGTGTTGTTGCCGCTCAGGGACATTTCAGACCCGCGCGTGATGAAGACCAACTCCGCACGCCCACCCGCCTCGCACAGCACCCAATAGCCGGGACTGATGTACGTACGCTTATTATGGAAGTGCATCGGGTAGCTGGAATTCTCCCCGGGCCTGCGCAGATATACCGGGTCCGAAATGCGCATGAGCAACACCTCTTCAGGGCCGGCTTTGAAGATTTCGCTGGCACCCTTGGGCAGATCCTCGATGGAACCTGGCATGGGTGCAGGAAAGCGCTGCGTATTGATGTAACAACCAGTGCTCATCAACCCGAGCAAGAGGACTGCTGACTTGAAGAATCGATGCTGCATGGGGCGGGTCATGTGAGACGACCTAGCGCTTGGAAGGCTGGGTGTAGTGGCGCTCTACGAAACTCGTATCGTGGGTACCGCTACGGAAGTCCGCATGGCCCAAAATGTCGATCAGGAACGGGATCGTGGTCTTAGGACCCTTGATCACGAATTCCTTCAAGGCGCGCAGCATGGTCGCAATCGCCTCTTCGCGCGTATTGCGGTGCACGAGCAGCTTGCCGATCATGGAATCGTAGTGTGCCGGAATCGTGTAACCGGAATAGCAGTGACTGTCCACGCGCACGCCGAAACCACCGGGAGGAATGAAGGTCTCGATCAACCCAGGAGAGGGTTGGAAGTCCTTTGTAGGATCCTCCGCGTTGATGCGGCATTCGATCGTATGGCCGCGTACCTGCACATCCTTCTGGCGAATCTTGAGGGGCTCGCCCGAAGCCAAGCGTATCTGCTGTTGGATGATGTCGATGCCCGTGGCCATCTCGGTCACGGTATGCTCGACCTGTACGCGCGCGTTCACTTCGATGAAGAAGAAGTTGTCCTCGTGGTCGACAAGGAACTCAACCGTGCCCGCGTTGTAGTAGTCGGAGATTTTAACCATGCGCAAGGCCGCCGCGCACATCTTGTCGCGCAGCTTGTTGCTGATGGAAGGCGAGGGTGACTCTTCGATCAGCTTCTGGTGGCGTCGCTGGATCGAGCAGTCGCGCTCTCCCAAGTAGATGGCGTGGCCTTCTTTGTCCGCCAGGATTTGAATCTCGATGTGCCGCGAACGGCCCACGAATTTCTCCAAGTACACGGTGTCGTCGCCAAACGCGATTTTGGCCTCGGTTTGAGCAGCGCGCAAACCGGCCTTCAAACTAGGCGCATTGCTTGCGAGGCGCATGCCGCGACCGCCACCGCCCGAGGAGGCTTTGATCAGAATCGGGTAGCCGATTTCCTGGGCTACACGCACCGCTTCCTCCTCGTCCTTGACGGGCCCGTCGGATCCGGGCACCACGGGGACCTTGGCCGCAATAGCCATATCTCGCGCTTTGGCTTTGTTGCCCACCGAAGCGATCGTCTCGGGGCTCGGCCCGATGAAACCGATTTGGCAAGACTGGCAAACCTCGGCGAAGTGTGCGTTCTCCGCAAGGAAGCCGTAGCCGGGGTGGATGGCTTCCACGTCGGCGATCTCCGCTGCTGAAATGATCGAGGGGATGTCCAAGTAGGACTGGGCCGAAGCCGCCTTTCCGATGCAGATGGTTTCGTCGGCTTGGCGCAGATACAGCGCATCCGCGTCGGCCTCGGAATAGACAGCCACGGTTTCGATGTCCAGCTCTTGGCAGGCTCGAATCACGCGCTGGGCGATTTCGCCCCGGTTGGCGATCAGGATGCGTCGAAACATTAGGCGCGTTTCACTAGGAACAGGGGCTGTCCGAATTCAACGGGCTCGCCGTTCTCGATCAGGATCTCAATGATCTCGCCCGAGCACTCCGCCTTGATTTCGTTCATGACCTTCATGGCCTCGATGATGCAAACGACGCTTTCATCGTCCACGCGGGTGCCCACGCTGGAGAAGGGTTCTTCATCCGGACCTGAAGCCCGGTAAAAAGTACCCACCATCGGGCTCGTGATCTCGATCACGTTGGCGGGGCGTCCACCCTCTTCCGCAGCGGGCGCTACCGGAACCTGACCCATGGCACCCATATCATGCATGGGCCCCATAGAGGCTGCGGGAGGAACCAAAACCACCGGGCCCATCGAGTCGGATGCGGTGCCCCTTTTCAGGTGCAGTCGCATTCCAGCCTTCTGGTCATCGATTTCGAGTTCGGACAGTTCGCCCCGTTCCATCAGGCGTACGAGGTTGCGAATCAGCTTCAGATCCATTTGGGAGTCCATAGACATGCGGGTTTCCAGGGGCAAAGGGCCCCGGCTTGGAGGTCCACAGGATAGCGCTGGAAGGCCGGCGAGTCAGCGCAAAACCTGGGCAGGGCTCAGGGCTTGACCCAAGTGCCAGACTTGCCACCCGATTTCTCGAGCAATTCCACCGTCTCGATGACGATGCCCTTATCCACACCCTTGGTCATGTCATATAGGGTCAAAGCGGCCAGGGAGGCCCCCACCATGGCCTCCATCTCCACCCCTGTAGGGCCCGTAACTGCTGCTGTACAGCGCACTTCGAGCACATCCGGCTCCAAAACGGAGAAGTGCAATTCCACGTGATGTAAGCCCAGGGGATGGCACATGGGGATCAAATCCGAGGTGCGCTTGGCCCCTAGGATACCCGCCACCCGCGAAACCTCCAAAATGGGGCCCTTGGGGCCGCCATCTTCGAGCAATCCAGACAAGACCCCGTTAGGAAATCGCACTTTGGCGCGGGCTAGGGCCTTGCGAACGGTGGCCTCCTTGGCCCCCACGTCCACCATTTGGGACTCGGCGCGGCCGTCAGCGCCGCGTTTAACATGGGTGAATGACCCGAATTCCGGGTTCGGTTTGGCTTCCATGGCTCCCTCTGGCTCCCTGGGCTCCTGGAGAGCCCGTTCTCGGCGGTGCCTTGTATGGCCCCCCTAAGGTATGAAATTGGYTCAGGCCCCTAGGACCTGCGCCCTCGCATCGTAGATTGAAGGCTCTCCCGGATCGCTCCATTTCCGGGGAATACAGGCGGGAGTCCCCCTCGGGACTGCCGATGCATTCATTTGCACCTCGGGAACGTTCGAACCCCACCGGGCAGAAGCCCTCCATGAACGCAATGATCATTCGAATCCTCACGCTGGCCATGGCCAGCCCTTTGCTCTTCGCGACCCCCGCGCACGTCCCCTTCCAGGACTCCGGATCCACCCCACAGGCTGCGGCCGAAGAAATCGACGCCATCTTAGATGTGCGTTTGGCGGAGACCGCCTCGATGGGTGTGGAACAACTCTGGAGTGCCGCGCGCAARCTGGCCATCGAAGTCGGCGATGAATAYGGCGACCCCTTCGACTCCGCCCTGGACCAGCGCCTAGGCCAAGCCGAATCCTGGGACACCTCCGACACGGGTCTCGGCAAGCAGGCCCTCTTCCTGTCCGCCGCCCGGGTCTATGGCGAGGCGCCGGACGCGGAACTTTTGCAAGCGGTGCTTTTGCCCCTGCTCAAGTCTGACGAAACCGAATTGGTGCTCGGCGCCCTAAGCCTGGTTCCCTTGATCGGCATCGACTCGATGGAAGAAGATCCGCGCGCCGCCCTCACGGACACCCTGCTGAAGTTCGCRGAGAACGAAAACAAAGTGGCCCCCCTGCGCGTGCGCGCSGCCATGACCGCCCACAAGGTGGCCCTCGGYCGCCAAGTGCCGCGCGCYCAACGCATCCTGAGTGACTTCCTGGGCGCCAGCGATCCCGGCCTACGCGCTGAAGGCGCCCTGGCCCTGGCCCAACTCGGCGTSCTCCARGATGCCCCTGGGGTACAGAGCGAATTGGAAGCCCTRKCCAACAACCCGGGCCCCCGCGGCCAATTGGCTGAAGCCCTGCTCAAGCAAGAACGGTTGCACACCTACTACGGAAACATGCTGCGCCTCGCCCGCAAAGACCGCTCCGAAATGGTCGATGGCGGCCGCATCGGCAAGGACATAAAAGCGCTGGAAGACCTGATCGCATTCGTGCAGGCCGTGCACCTGGAAGGCGAGGACTTCTCCCGCGAGGATCTGATGGCAGCCGC
>JAESRM010000209.1 GCA_016764635.1 Planctomycetota bacterium | reverse complement strand
GTGGGCAGGATTGTCTAGCTTTTCTGTGCCCCAGCTTGTTCTAGTATTTCTGCGTATTCTGCAGATTTTGTATGTCGACTGACTAAATCTAACAGATTGCTACCATCGTCAAGACTGACATTGATGTCGTGACCTGCAGCGTTAAAAAACACCACAAAACGGGCTTGGGCTCGATCACAGCCATCGCCTTCGGAAGCAAGTCCAAGACCGTATTGGTTGGGGACAAGGACGGGGTCGTGCAGGTGCACACCACTTCAAAAGGCAAGCAGCGACTCACCCTGCAAGGGCCCAAGGCCTCCGTACTCAACATCCTTGTCCAGCCCAAGGGCAAATGGGCGCTCGTCGGTTACGCAGACGGAAAACTGCGCTTCTTTGAGCTCAAGAAAGGCGCCCAAATCCTGGAGCTGACCCACCCCGACACGCGCTGGGGAATCGTGGGAATGGCCCTCGTCAACAAGGGAAAAACCCTTTTGACCGCAGGTGGAAAGACGATCCTGACGTGGGACCTGCAGAAGCTCAAGCTATAAGGTGCTAGCAAGGCCCGACCCAGTACCCCCTCCCTCAGTGGGAGTTCTGGAACCCAACCCCTATAGTTCCAAGGCAACCTGCGTTTAGGAGGAACAGCACGACCGCTGCCAACACCAGGCCCTTAAGGAACCCCTTCGGCGCGCCGCGCTTGGAGAAGATCAAATAGGCGGGCAGCATGTAGACCCACTGCGTCACCCCCACATACACGAAGGCCAGCCCGAAGAAACTGATTGAGCTGCCATCAAGCAGATGGTCGAGAGCGGCTGCGGCCGCCAATACCGCGGGTATCCCGACCATATGAAATGCCAAGCCCACGAGGGCGCCATGCCCCACATCGCCTCTTGTTTGCGGTTCTTCTGAATTCATCAATGATTGCCAATAGCGAGATTTGCGGTCGATCCATAGCAGACCGTTGACAAACCGCGATTTCCAGTCGGGTCCTCACAAATCGCCTAGCGGCGTTGTCAGAACCACGCGAATAGGGCCTATGCAGAGAACCTAGCGCCTTGCCAGGCGGATCAGTGACGCCGATGGGTTCTACGGATAGCCAAACGGTCTGGTCGTTCAAACGTTGAGGTCTACTTTAGGGCTGGAACCAAGGACAGGATCATGAACGTGCCATTGAGCAAGAACAACGCCATACCGGACATGCGCAGGCCCTTGCGGAATCCTCTAGAGCCACCCTGCCCCTTGGCGACGATATAAAAGGGAACCATGTAGAACAGCTGGGTCACCCCAAAATTAGCCAACAAGACGGAGCCATGCCTGAATATGAAGTTTACGACCTCGGGTAGGAGATCTTGAAGCGGAACCGCAAGTAAGAAAACTAAAGGGATGGCGCTCATGTGCAAAATGCAGCCAGCTAGCACCCCGCCTACAATTCGATCGCTCGAACTCGAACGCACCAAGATCAACGCCTCTCCAACAACGGGGCAAGCACCTTCTGTTCCAAATCACCCCGGAAAAATAGGTTGTAGGTATCGAAGGGAATGATGCGCAAGTCTTCAGGGCGCACGAGATGCACGCAGCTTTTCTTCACGCTGCGAACATCGAAGTCATGGGCATCCATGAATTGCATGATGATGACCCGGAACAGGTTTTCGTAGCCCAGGGAGCCGGGCAGGGTGACATTCGGGAGGCAGCAAAGTAGTTTTTTAAGGCTGTCCATGCCGGAACCCGGCGAATGGGCGGTTGAAAAGGCCTCGAAGATGGCTTCCTTCATGCCGGGGACCTTTTCAAAGGCGATGGTATTGCCGCCGCCTTCGATCAGCACGTTCGGATCGATCAAGCCGGTCAAGGGCGTCACGGTCCCGCCGACTTTCAGGGCGTACCCCATGGCCAGCGCATCGGGATGGCACGGCACGGGGATGATGTCTTCAGGTTGAAAGAGATCGCTCTGCTCTAGGACCCGACGCCGAACTTCGCTCAAGGTCAAGCGGTCGGTACTGGCGTCGTAGTTCTGGTTGCGGCCCGCATCCTGAATCGGTTGCAAAGTCACACCGCGTACGCAGGGCTGCTGTGCGGCCCAGTCTATGATGCGCCCGATCTCCCCGTCGTTCATGCCGCGCCGCAGGGTGACCACCAACGTCGTGGAAACCCCGAGCGCGTTGAGTTTATCGATGGCGCGCTTGCGCACATCCCGTAGGTCGGCACCGCGCAGATCCATGAGGGCTTCACGCTCGAAAGAATCGAATTGCAAGTACACTTCGAAGGCCGGCATGTACTCCACCAAACGCTCGGCAAAACCGGCCTCGTTGGCGATCAACAAACCGTTGGTATTCAGCATAAGGTGCTGAATGGGGCGCTTCTTGGCCTCCGCCATGATCTCCCAAAAGCGCGGGTGCAAGGTGGGTTCCCCACCCGACAATTGCACCACCGCCGGCTCCCCTTCATTGGCCACGATGGCGTCCAACATCTCGACCACGCGCTCGAACGAATGGAAGTGCGGATTGGAAGGACTGGAGCCCGCGTAGCACACGGGGCATTCCAAGTTGCAATGATCCCCGAGTTCCACAATGGTCAAGCAGGAGTGCTGCTCATGGTCGGGGCACAAACCGCAGTCGTAGGGACAACCATGCTTGATCGGTGTGTTGAACTTGAGCGGCATGTCCCCCGGTTTGATGAAAACCTCGCGCGAACGGCGGTAGTCGTCCACGTCATCGCTGATCAGCACACGCTCCATGCCATGCTCAGGGCAGCGCTTCTGCATCCAAACCTTGTCGTCCTGGAACAAGATCTTCCCGTCCACCCGCCGCAAACACTGCGAGCAAATCGAAATGGCCACGTCGTAATATTGGTACGGTCGAATGCGATCAGACATCAATGGCGTCCTGCGTGCGAGTCGAAGAGGTGCGAATCAAGAGAGTCGAATAGTAAAGCAGACCCGCCACGCAAGCCCACTGAATTCCGCGCAGCCCAAAGAGCCGCTCATAGGGCTTCCAAAAATCGCAAACCCAGCGGAAGGCCAAATACGCAAACATGAAGAGGTGAAAGAGGCGCCCTTGGACCTTCAGCTTGGCACGTATGCGATGCAGGCCGAGCGCTAGGACTAAAAGGAAAAGCAATTCGTACAAGGCTGTCGGGTGCCGCGGACCGTCCCCAAAATCCACGGCCCAGGGCACGCGCGTCAAGCCCCCCACCGTATCGTCCGAAGCCCCTGCGAGAAAACAGCCCACGCGCCCCACCGCCATGCCCAAGCACAGCGGGATCGAAAAGAGGTCGCCGGTGGACCCGCGCACCTTCCAGATCTTCTTGGCGATCTCTACGGCGATCACACCACCCAAAAGGCCTCCAACGATCGTCTTGCCGCCCATCACGTAACCGGGCTCGGCCCAGTGCTCCATGAAACGAGTCGGCGAGGCCAAGTGATGTAACAATTTCGAGCCCAAGGCGCCCCCAAGGGCCGCAGCCACCACGACCGTCCAGCGAGTCCCCTGGGCCAACACATCTCCGCGCCGCTCCCTCGTGCGCAAGTAAAATCGAAACCCGACAAAATAGGCCAACATCTCGAATATCAAATGCGCCGGGAGTTCCAGGGCGCCGATGCGCAGATTCACCGGGAATTGCATGCGATCAGCCTACAAACTTGGGGCGGGCATTGGCCAGACACCGCCCAAGAAGTGCGTCCATGGACTATCGGGCCGGGCCGTGTAGGGACTGCGTGAATTGACTGCGTGATTGGGCCCAAGCCCCTAGAATGGGAGCCCTACGGAATCAGCTTCTCCCCCTGCTCCCCATGTACAAACTGCTACTGCTCGCTTCGGCGATCCTGTGTTCCTCCCTCTCCTTCGGCCAGGACACTTCGAATGGCTCCTGGATGCGTCTACCGCGCAATGCAAAAATCGCACCCGACGGGGCCTCGTTCGCTTTTGCCTGGCAGAAGGACATATGGAGAGCGCCCATCGAAGGCGGTACGGCCCAGCGGCTCACGGTGCACGGGGCCAATGACGACCGGCCCTTTTTCAGTCCCGACGGACTAAGCATCGTGTTCAGAAGCGATCGCGGGGGCAGCACCCAGCTGTACACCATGCCCGCCCAGGGCGGCGTCGCGCGCCAAATCACCTTCACCTCGAGCCAGGACACGGTGCGCGGTTTCACGGCCGATGGCCAGGGTTTGCTGGTGACGCGTAGCACCGATCGCGGGTACCACTACTCGGAGGGACGTCGCGCCTTCGTGCTCGATGTAGAGGGCAAATTGCCCCCGCGTTTGTTGCTCGATGTGGGCCTTTCAAGCGCAGCCCTGTCCCCGGACGGCAACACCTTGCTGTTCACCCGTGGACGATCCAACTGGTACCGCAAGGGCTACCAAGGCTCCCAAGCCGAGCAACTGTGGCTTGCCGACCTGACCCAAAGCCCGGCCAGCTTGCGGCGCTTGGACCAGGACCAACCCGACTTTCAAAACATCTCCCACCTGTTTCCCATGTGGGCCCCCGACGGGCAGAGCTTCTACTTCGTGAGCGATCCGGAGGGCACCTTCGACCTCTATCAGCAAGCCCTGACCGAGTCCGAGCCGCGACGCATCACGGACTTCTACTCAAGGGACGCCAGCGATGACGGTGCGGTCTTCCCGAGCCTTTCCGCCGATGGCCAAACCCTGCTGCTGCGTCGACGCTTCGACCTGATGCGCTTGGATGTGCAAAGCGGGCAAGTCTCCCCCATCTCCGTGCGCGCCGGCGGCGACGCCATAGCCTCCCACCTGGAGCACAAGACCGAAACCAAAACCCGCGACATCGCCTACACCTCCGACGGCAAGCAAATGGCATTCGTCGCCGGGCAAGACATCTACGTCATGGACCGCATCCTCAAGGAACCGGTGCAAGTCACTTTCACACCCGAGGTCGAAAGCGATCTGGTCTTCAGCGAAGACGGCAGCCAACTGTTCTACGTTTCGGAAGTAGGCGGGGAAGTTGACATCTGGCAAGCCACCCACTCGCAAGAAACCGGCATTTGGTGGATGGCCGAGCAGTTTGAATTGCAACGCCTGACGAACGACCCCCAGGTCGAACGCAGCCTGACCATGGCGCCCAAGGGTGGACACCTGGCCTACAGTCGCGGCACCGAGGTCTTTCTCATGAACGAGGACGGCAGCGAGCAGCGCCGGGTGATCGAAGCCTGGTCCACCCCGAGCTTCTCCTGGTCTCCGGACGGCAACTGGCTGGTTTTCGCCACCCAAGACTCCGACTACAACAGCGATGTCTTCGTGACCCCGATCGACGGCAGCCGCGAGCCTTTCAACCTGTCCAGCCTCCCGGACGGCGACTACAGCCCGGTCTGGTCCGGGGACGGCAAACGCATCGCTTTCACCAGCTACCGCGCTGGCGAAGAAGTCGACGTCTACTACATCAACCTGACCAAAGAAGAGGACGAAGCCACCGAGCGCGATCGCAAGCTCGAAGAAGCCCTCAAGGCCATGGCGGACAAA
>JAESRM010000208.1 GCA_016764635.1 Planctomycetota bacterium | reverse complement strand
TCGAAAGCGGAGCCAGGCGAGAGCGGCGAGGACTAAGGTGCCGATGATGATGGGCGGGAATGGCAGTGGGTCGATGGCGCAGGACCACCCAAGAGCCAGTGCCAGGGATGCCCAGAGGATCAGGGCCTTGGCCAATTTGATTTGTGGGATGGTGGGTTGCATCGGGTTAGCTGGGGAAGCACTTTGAGAAAGCTATCAGTAGGCGCGGGTCTCCGGAGAGCTTGATCTTCCTGGTGATGAGGGCGCGCAGTAGACCTACGTCCTTGCGTAGGAAGGCGACCCAGGTTTTGGAGTCGGCGCGCATGTGCAGGTCGGCTTTTCCGATCAAGCCTTCTTCGACGGAGATGGTGGCGTCTGAGATACGCACGGTGTGTTGTTGGGTTTCAGCGCCGTTGAAGTCGAAGTGGTAGACCGCGTCCAGGCCCTTGCTTTGGCCGGGTTGGAACAGGAACGGTAGGAAGCGGATGAAAGATGCGGCCGAAACAGGGCGCAGGCCGCTGCTGACGTGTTTGAGTTCCTTGTGGGGGAATCGTTTGGTCACGTAGTCGGCAGCGTCGGAGCCTTTCATGGCGTAGATGACCTCTTCCTTCTTTTGCAGGGGCTTGACCACGTCGTTTAGGAATCCCTTGCGATTGTCGAGGAAGGGCGCGATGACGTCTTCGCCAGCGGGGCACACTCCGATGCAGTAGGCAGCTTTGTAATTGGGCCCGAAACCCAGGCTTTGCCACATGGAAACGGTCTCCTTGTCCTCGACCCGCTTGCGGTATTCCTTGGCGCTGCCCGAGTCCGCCACGGTCTCCACCCAGTCCCCGAAGCCCGTCATGAACTCGCGGTAGTTGTGGGTGTAGCAGGCGGAGAAGTCGAAGGCTCCGTCGCTTTTTATGGCGCCGGTGGGGCATCCGGCCACGCAGAGTTTGCACTTTAGGCAGGGGTTGTAGTCGAGTGGTTGGCTGAGTTCAGCCACTTCTTCTTCAAGGATGACCGTGCCCAGTAAGATGAAGTTGCCGAACTTGGGGTGGATCACGCAGCGGTGGATGCCCATGGCTCCGAGGCCGGCTGCGACCGCAATCGGTTTGTGGGAGATCAGCCAGGGTTCGGGCCAGTTGTCCATGTTCATCGGGAAGCCCATGGACGGGTTGATGGCTTCGATGCCCCGGTCTTCGAGGGCGCGCACCAGGGCACGACCCACGTCATCCACGTCGTGGCCGCGGGCGTGGAATTCGTTGTTGGCGAGGGATCGGTCGGGGCTGCGCAGGGGGCCGCGGCTTGTGCGTACGACGAAACTGACCAGGGTGCGGGCCTTGGGGAAGACGGGCAGGATGCGGTCGCGCTCGGAGCGCACGGCTTCGTTGTCGATCGATACGAACCCCACGTCATCGGCGCCAGCGGCCAGGCAGATTTCGCGGATCCAATCGGGGTCGATGGGGCGTTTGTTACGGGTGCGGGTTGGAGTCGTTTTGGAGGGTTGACTGGTGTGCGTCATTGCTGGACCTTCTGGGTGTATATACACCCATTATGGGGGTGGTTTTTGGGTGGGGAGGGGGTTGTTACGAGAGTCGGGCGGCGGTGGCTTTCAGGTCGCCCAGCAAGCGTTTGGTACGGGTTTCACCGAGCAACTGTCCCGCCGAATCGTTGGCTTCTTGCCAGAGCTTCTTAGCCTTGGCGAAGGTCTTCTTGCCCGTGCCCGTGAGTTGCACAATGCGCTGGCGGCGATCCTCGCCTACGGTTTGCTCCACCAGGTCGTCCCGTTCCAGGGGTTTCAAGTTGCGGGTCAATGTCGTGCGTTCCATGGCCATGACCTCAGCCAGTTGGGAAATGGGGGTGGGGCCGAGTTGGGTCAGCACCGCCAGCACGGAAAATTGGGTGTTGCGCAGGCCCAAGGGGGCCAGGACCGCGTCGTAGTAGCGACTCGTGGTGCGCGCCGCCCGGCGGAGGTTGAAGCAAATGCAGTCGATGCGTTCCATGGTTAGAGTGTATATACACCTTTCGCGAGGAGCGCAAGGGGGAACCGGAGAATCTGGTGGATGTAAAACCGGTGGATGGGGCGCTGACCGAGTATCAACCTAGATTGGAAGTGGAGAAATCCATCGACAGGGCCACTTGACTCGCATTGCGGGCATCCAGCGGAGATGCGGGGCAGCACCGCGGACGCTCCGCAATACAGGTCAAATTTTCCCTTCGAGGGAATCCTATACAGATCGGACATGGGGTTTGGAGGTGGCGCGGGCTACCTTTAAGATGTCACTCCACCCAGGAACCCCGTGCCGACCCACTCCCTCCCCGGATTCTACGAGCCGTTTTCGGCCATGACCCATTTGCTGGGCGCCCTCGTGTTCTTAGTGTTCGGCATCAAATTGCTGCTGCGGGCGCGTGGTAGCAAGGGGCGTGTGGCGTACTTTGCGGTGTACGTGTTTTGCGGGGTGTTCCTGCTGTCCATGAGCGGGGTTTATCACATGCTGGCCGAGGGCACGACGGGGCGCAATGTGTTGGGGCGCTTGGACTACGCCGCGATCTTCGCTTTGATTGCGGGGACCTATACGCCGGTTCAGGGTTTGTTTTTCCGAGGCGTGGCGCGCTGGTTGCCGATCGTTTTGATGTGGTCGGCGGTGGCTACGGGCGTGACCTTGTTCAGTGTCTTTTATCACGAATTGCCCCTGGCCTTGGGCAACTCGATATTCCTTGGGCTCGGTTGGCTCGCGGGTTTGTCCGGTTTGATCGTTTGGCGGCGGGTGGGCACAGAAGAGCTTCGTTTGCTGATTGGGGGGGGCGTGGCGTACTCGCTTGGGGCTCTTTTGATGGCCATGGATTGGCCGGTCATCATCCCGGGAGTGGTCGGGACCCATGAGATTTGGCATGTGGCGGTGCTGGTGGCCATGTGCATGCACTGGCGGTTCTTGAACAACCATGCGCAGGCAGAGATCAGTGGACCATTGCCCGTGAAGCTCGAAACTTCGCACTGATACAGCGTCACAGGGTTTTGTGGGATGAGTATCGCCGGGGGCGTTCCCGGGTGCATAGGTTCAAGGCAGCCTCATGCTTTGACTCCAGGATTCGCGGTTTCGATCCGGTGCTGCCTTGCTTGGCATCTTTTTCATACCCACTGCAAATTCCATGAGACTTCTCCACGCCACAGCTTGCGCCCTTGTTGCTTTGGGCTCCTTCTCTTGCGCCTCCACGGGGGCCTCGAATCCGGCTATTGAGAGCATGCAGGAAGGGCAGGTGCCTCCCGCGCCCCAGCATATTCTGTTGCAAAAGGCTGTTGGGGAATATGCTGGCACGGTCACCGTGACGTTGCTCGATGGCACCGAGCAAACCTCCGAAGCGACAGAGAAAGTGACTTCACTCGGCCCCTATTGGATCAAGTCCGAGTTCCGCATGGATATGGGGGAGAAGGGGGTTTACGAGGGCCATGGCTGTTATGGCTACGATGTGGCGAGCGGCAAGTACGTGGGGACGTGGATCGACAGCTCGAGTTCGAATTTGGCGCAGATGGAAGGGGACATGGACCTGGCCTCACGCACGATGGTCATGAACTGGATGGGTCCGGATGGGAAGGGGGCTATGGTTAAGCATCGTTCCGAGTCGGAGCAGTCGATGGGCAGTTACAAGCGCACCTTTTTCACTTCGGACATGAAGACCATGGAGGTTTCCATGTACTGCACGGGGGTGCATTGACGATGAGCTAACCGGGTATACGGTGCCGTAGCAAAGGTGCCCGCTTTCTCTTTTCCTACGCGCAGGCAAAGCCTGCGCGTAGGATTGGAGAAACCGGGTATCTTTGCTACGGCACCGTATCCCCGTGCTACGGCACCGTATCCCCGGTTAGCGCCACGGCCGCGCTGACCCCTTGCCCTGACCTCCCAAACAGGCGACCATGCGCCCTCCAGCGCCCATTTCGGCCTCCCCGAGCCAAATCCAGCCATGACCCTGCAAAGCGACTCCTCCCAGGTAATCCCCTCCGAACTGCCCGAAGGCGCTCAAACCCCGCCCACAGGCACCCAGATCTCCTGCAAGACCTGGGCAGCGGAAGCCGCCATGCGCATGTTGATGAACAACCTGCACGAGGACGTGGCCGAGCGCCCCGAGGACCTGGTGGTCTACGGCGGCACGGGCAAAGCCGCCCGCGACTGGCCCAGCTTCCGCGCCATCATCGCGACCTTGCAGCGCCTTGAGGAAGACGAAACCCTCCTGGTGCAAAGCGGCAAGCCGGTGGGGGTCTTCCGCACCCACAAGCACTCGCCGCGCGTCCTGATCGCCAACTCCAACCTGGTCGGCAACTGGGCCAACTGGGAGCACTTCCGCAAGCTCGAAGCGGAAGGCAAAATGATGTACGGCCAAATGACCGCTGGCTCCTGGATCTACATCGGCACGCAAGGAATCCTGCAAGGCACCTACGAAACCTTCGCCGCTTCCGGTGAACGTCACTTCGGTGGCAGCCTCGAAGGCCGCCTGGTCGTGACCGCCGGACTCGGTGGCATGGGCGGGGCGCAACCCCTGGCCGCCACCATGAACGGCGCCACCTGCCTGTGCGCCGACGTGGACGAAACCCGCATCGACTTCCGCATGCGCACGCGCTACGTGGACGAGAAGTTCCTCGAAATCGACGCTGCCATCGACCGCGCCATCGAACTGCGCGACAGCAAGCAAGGCATTTCCATCGGCGTACTCTGCAACGCCACGGAACTGCTCAAGCGCCTGGTCGAACGCGGCGTGACCCCCGACATCCTCACCGACCAAACCAGCGCCCACGATCCGCTCGGCGGTTACGTGCCCGACGGCATGGACCTGAAGGCCGCCCTCGCCCTGCGCGAATCCGATCCGAAGCTCTACGAGATAGAATCCTTCCGAACCATGGTCGACCACTGCAAGCTCATGATCGAGTTGCAAGACCGCGGCGCCGACACCTTCGACTACGGCAACAACCTGCGCGGCCACGCCCAGGAAGCCGGGCTCGAAAACGCCTTCGACTTCGAAGGTTTTGTACCCAAGTATATCCGCCCCCTCTTCTGCGAAGGCAAGGGCCCTTTCCGGTGGGTAGCCCTCTCCGGCGACCCCGCCGACATCGCCGAAACCGACAAGATCATCCTCGAGCTCTTCCCCGAGGACAAAGCCCTCGCGCGCTGGATCAAACTAGCCGGTGAGCGCGTGGCCTTCCAAGGTCTACCCGCCCGCATCTGCTGGCTCGGTTACGGCGACCGCGCCAAAGCCGGCGCCGCCTTCAACCAAGCCGTCGCCGAAGGCCGCATCTCCGCCCCGCTCGCCATCGGCCGCGACCACCTGGACTGCGGCTCCGTCGCCAGCCCCAACCGCGAAACCGAAGGCATGAAAGACGGCACCGACGCTGTCGCAGATTGGCCCCTGCTCAACCTGATGCTCAACACCACATCGGGCGCCACCTGGGTCTCCTTCCACCACGGTGGGGGAGTCGGCATCGGTTACAGCCTGCACTCCGG
>JAESRM010000092.1 GCA_016764635.1 Planctomycetota bacterium | reverse complement strand
TACTTGAAGACACCACGGGAGACGGAGAACTCGACAAAGCGACCACGTTCCTCGATGGCCTGATCCTGCCGCGGGCGGTGGCGGTCACCAGGGATGGGTGCCTCTACACTAGCGGGGACGCGCTGTACTTCATCAAACGCAAGGGGCTCAAACCTGTAGGACTCCCGCTCACCGTGGATGCTGAGTATGCGAAAGGAGGCAACCCGGAACACAAGGCCAACGGGCTTCTGTACGGACATGACAATTGGTACTACAACGCGAAGTCCAGCTCGCGCTATCAACGAGTCAACGGGTCCTGGGTTCGAGAGACGACCAACTTTCGGGGCCAGTGGGGCATCACTAAGGACAACGCTGGACGCCTGTACCACAACAGCAATAGCACCCTCCTGGTGGGGGAGCAATTTCGGCCACAGTTCTTTCGAGGACCAGGCCGTTACGTTCCGAAGGCGTCAATGGCATCTCGCTTGGGTTCGAATAGGGTGTACCCCATTCGCATCACACCCGGTCTCAACCGCGCTTATCAGCCGGGCTTGCTCGGAGATGATGGAAAGCTGATCAACGCCACAGCCACCTGCGGCGTACACATTTATCGCGGCGATAACTTTCCTGAATCCATGCAGGGAATGGCCTTCGCATGCGAACCTGGAGCTGAACTGGTCAAGGCCATTCACGTGGACAGAAGTGAGTGGAACGAACCCAGCGGGTCCCACCCCTTTGGCACGAAGGAGTTCCTGGCCACCAAGGATGAATGGTTCTTGCCATGCAATCTGTACACAGCCCCTGATGGAACTCTCTGGGTCTTAGACATGTACTTTGGGCTACTTCAGCACAAGGCCTACATGACGACCTACCTGCGCAAGCAATACTCGAGTCGAGGCCTGGACAAGCCCAAAGCCTCGACGGGCCGTATTTACCGCATTCGCTATAAAGCCAGGGCAGCGTCCCCAGTTCCCCAAATGGACGGCCTCGATGCTGTGAAATTGGTGGTGTTTCTAGGCCACCCCAACGGCCAAGTGCGTGACACGGCACAGCGGCTGATCGTTGAGTCCGGGGATCGCTCGGTGGCCATGGACCTCGAAGGCCTCGTAGTGGCTTCCAAAAACCCACTCGCCCAAATCCACGCCATGTGGACCCTCGATGGCCTGAAACTGCAATCCAATCCTGCGTTCCTTGCGGCACTAAAGAGCCCCGATTCTGATGTTGCGACCACGGCATTGGACATCATTTCATTGCGACGGATCCAAGGTCGCGGTATCAGGCAAGCCGTGGCCGAATGGACGCCCAAGCCACAAGAGCTGCATAGCTATATACGCGCTTTGGCGGCGATGGGTCTCATGGAACAAGCCATCGAGACGTTGGCACTCCATGGCGACTCCGTAAAGCTTCTTCGCGAAGCCATTGTCACCGGCTTGGGTCAAGATGTAACGGATTTTGACAAAGCCCATGGGCAAGTGAAGGACAAGGACCTAGCACAACTCATTAGCGCCGCAATGGAAGCCACCCGGCAACTCCATCGAGTTGCTGTCAACCACCTTCAACCAGGAGATCAGGCATCATTCGAGCGCGGCAAGAAGGTCTACTCGACAAAAGCCGCCTGTTCTAGTTGCCATGGTCTCGAGGGTTCAGGTTTGCCGAATTTAGGCCCCACATTGGTGCAATCCGAATGGGTATTGGGAGATCCCAGCGTGCTGACCAAGATTCTACTACACGGACTTTCTGGGCCCATTCAAGTGAATGGCGATAGTTACGCACCCCCTCTTTCCATGCCAGGCTTTGCCGCGAATGCGTCCATCCAAAATCAGGATCTAGCTGATGTCATGACCTTTGTGAGAAACAGTTGGGGCAACAAAGCAAATCCAGTGTTCGCAAAGGCTGTTCAGGTCATCCGACACTCCGAAAGAGCTCGAAAGCAGCCCTACACGGCTGCCGAGTTGTCCATGTAGGGATTGAAAACTTCGCCAAATAGGGCGGCCCGCACCACCCTCTTGAAAAGTGGCATGGGCCGATATTGGTAGGCGGAGCTATTCAGCTAAAACCCATTTCAGCAACGCTCGATAGCTCTTGGAGGTTTCGACCGGTTGATCGATCGACTCCAAGATGCTCCAAGGTCCCCTTTTAGGCGAATGCCCACAAAGCGTGAAGCTTACAAGGACTTTGACACTGAGCGCCTTGAGCTCATCTAGCTAGGTTTGGTAGAGCGGGTAGCGGTAGTTGAGTTGATGCTCGCGTAGGGCGCGATCGGTAAGGTTCAGAATGGACCTTCCTGAATGAGACCCGAGAGCGAATAGGAATTGGATGGAGGTCGAAGTGCGTAACGGCCAGGTTCTCGGTGATAGAGGCATCTGTATGCACCGATTGCGCAAATTAACGGCTACGTCATCATTATCGTTTCCGTGCAAGTCTCCGGAGGCGGCTACAACGAAACCGAAGCCATGCGCCGCTTCAACATCCCCTCAGAACCCCTGCGGCGAGTCTGTGCAGTCCTCCGCGAAGAATGAATCCCCACACCGTAGAAGCAATCGACAAACCAGTCGAGCGCGCCTTGGAAGCTGGCAAGGGTCACTAGACCGAACCCCGCAGCCTTAAGCAACGCCCCCCCGGGATCCTGACGGAACCCGGGGGGGCGCTTTGTTTCACCAAGCGAATCCTTAGAAAGTCACGCTTAGGCCGTTGGTGAAGTTTGAACTTCCCACGCCTGCAGGTGTGTCACGGTACCAAGCTTGGAAGTGCCAAGTGTCTCCCGCCAATATCGGGATAGGAACGCCAGCTGGGATCGTCTGCGGCACGTCGTACCCAAAGCCCGTGGTGGATGTGCCCACTGCATTGATCATGGTGCCGGATGCATCGAAGCCACCGATGGAGTTCATGTCAGTTCCACCCACGTTGAAGCGGAAGAACTGTGCTGTGGAAGTACCGACCAAACAAAAATGACCGTTGCTTACGGGGATGCCCATCGTGGCTTCGTTGCCAGCGAGGAAGTAAGCGAGTTGTCCAGGGACTCCGCCGGTGACTTCTAAGTGAAGGTCGCTGCCGACACCGGATCCTGTAGACCCGGTCAGGGTGGCTGGGCCTCCGGTTGAGTTGTCACCGTTGGGGTTGCAGAAGGGCACGCCCACGCCGCCGGATTCCCACTCGACTATGAATGCGTTTGTCGCCAAGTGGTTGAGGTCCGCGTCATTCCATTCGCCAGAACCAAACATTTCCGCGTAGTCTTCCGGCCCGCCGTTTCCACTGGTGTCGTTCGGTTCGCCAACGGCCCAATTCATGTAAGAGAAGGCCTCACCGGTGACCCATTCCCACCCATTGCTTGGCTCGGAATAGCTGGGAGAGTTCACGTTGTGAAACAGGCCAATCCAAGGGCGCATGACGGTTAAGTTATTGGTGACCCAATCGATTTCTGCCTGATCGGAGAACGTGACCAGGTGACCCGGTGCTCCGTTGAGCATCATGTTCTGAGCCGCGTCTTTAGCGGTGAGCCAATCCATGTGTCCGGGAACCACTTTATAGGAGTGACCGTTCGTGGGGTTCACCAACGGCAGGTCGGGGGTGATGTCGAACGTGCCGGTACTGCCAGGAACCGTGTTGTAAGTGCCGATTCGGATGAGGTAGGTCGTGCCTGAGACCGCGCCAAAGGTGACCTCGCTTTGCAAACCGCAGCTATCGTCATTGCAGGCCAACTCGAAACCACCACAGCCGTCATAGACGGCAAGTTTCGTATCGTGAGTGGCGCCCGCACACAGGGACACAATGTGATCTGCCGTTTGATTTGCAGTCCAAGAAAACCAGACATCCGCATTGAGGGTTCCGCAGCTGGAAGCGTCAACGCTTTGGGTGGCGAGGATCTGATCGAAGGGGTGGGGGCCGGTCCCCATGATAGAGGTCGCGGCGGAGCACTCGTCGCTACCCTGGCCAAAACCGGGAGTGGCGCAGATGCCTGCGATGATGAGTGTGGAGAGCCAAACGGAGTTGCGCATGTTTCGATTCTTAGAGTAGGAGGAGGCGGAACCAAGGACGAATGATTGGCCTTGAGTTCATTTGGTAAGCACACCAATGATAGCAAGGCTGGCGGGTCCTGCTAGCCTACAGCGCTACATGCCTCAAAGGGTGAACCGCCATCCTTTGGGGCGCCGAGAGCCGTACTTGTGTTTTGAAATTGTTCGGAACGTGACTGGACGGAACGCGGTGTGTCGGAGCCTTGGGRKYGANTYKMKKWWKGTGCNCAGSTSGSCNKCSCWGGKCNCTTWKMRTKMCCTWGGNNKCCASMWAAMKWCMYSCMTNGAYCGTCGTTGCTGTTCTGATGGTTAGCCTGGTGGTTTGCGCCACCACTTCAGTCGAAGCTGAGGAAGCGCCCTTGGGGGTCAGCAAACTCTTTTCGCTGGTCCCGGTGGCATAGGGCGGCGCCACGTGACTCCGAAAAAGGCAGCAGGGAATCAATGCTCTGTGCACAAGGGGTGAACGAGGCGCCCATACGGTCTAGGAGCGCTGACCCGGTAGGGACAAGGGAAAGGTGTCGCCGATGAAATGGGCATCCATGCATTCGACGAATGCTTGAACATGCTCGGGCAACACGCCGCGGCTGTGGGCGCGATACCAGGTGCGTTTCATGGTCCGGCGAGTGAGACTGGTCGTGGTGATGCCAAAGGTGCGTAACCAATGGCTGATCGCCCAATCAGGAAGCACCGCAACGGCATTGCCAGCCATGACCAATTGCGCGATCAACTCTGTAACGAGGGGCATGGGCGTGACTTTGCGAGGGCGAGCCCCTTCGGGAATCGGTAGGGGGACCGCCGGGAAACGCGAGGGATCGTAGGCGTCGTGGATGATGAGATGCACATCGCTGAAGTCCCCCGCATTGATGTACTTGCGCTTTGCCCAGGGGTGGTCGTTGGCAACGACGGCGACCATCTCGTCCTGGAATAGTTCGCAGACTTCGAGCTCCTCCAAGCGGGCATCGGGCTTGGTGAAAATCGCTACATCGATGCGCTCTTCGAGCAGGGCGGGTATGGGTTTTTCGGAGTAGGCGCTCTCGATCCGAACTTCTGCGTCTGGGCAACGCTTCATGAATTCCGCAAGGACCGGAGGCAACCACTGGAAATTCGCGCTGCACTGGGAGGCGATTCGCAGGACCGGTGGGCTGTCCTGCTGCATTTGCCTCACGTCATACTGGGCGCTACGCAATTCCGTCATGACGCTGCGYGCGGCGAGGATCATCCTGCGGCCGGCCACGTTCGGGGTTAGCGCGCGGCCATTGCGAGTAAAGAGGTCCTGGCCCAGATAGCGCTCCATTCCCAGCAGTCGCTGACTGAGGGCCGATTGGGTCACGTGCAGCCTTTCCGCCGCCGAGGTCAAACTCTGCCCTTCCCCTAGAGCTTCCAATAACTGCAACTGCCTAATGTCTACTTCCATTAGCGTAGCTTATGGCAGGTATCGTTGCATTGATATGGATTGTTTGA